>CBDULE010000080.1:0-5977 GCA_965367995.1 uncultured archaeon
GTCGGCAGCGTCAGATGTGTATAAGAGACAGATCTTACATCACGGAGCTGGGATGGGCCCTCTAAAAATCACTGCACATCTTAGGATGATCAATGTGTTAAAAAAGAAGAAGATGCTTGATGATCCTTATTCCAGAATTCTATTTACCTCTGAAGATGGAGAAGTAGTTCGTGTTTACTTTGACATTCCCAGAGAGGTTTTTGAGCTTATAGTTGATATTTCTTCTCTGTATAATTTTGATATTGATAAGGCAGTTTCTGAAGCGGTTATAGAGCATGCAAATCGCGTTTTAGGTGGAGAATTAAAGGCTAAAACAATAAGAGTAGAATCATCTGAAAATGTAAACGAATTAAAAGTTACTCTGGAGAAACTTGCAGGCATGATTAAGGATCTTTCAATGAAGGTCACTCAATTTGAGCAATTAGCTAGGGACTTGAGCACTGGCAGAATTCAACCAGAATTACTCCAAAGGAAACCCATTGGTAGTATATCACTAAGTTCGATTGAAGTTCCTGAGCTTGAGGAAATCACATCTAGTGATGCAAAAATTAGTGATGAGGATAGAGCACCACTTGATGCCGTTCTGGAGGACGTTTTAGTTGTTGCTGTTGATGAGGAGTTGATTAAAGAGGAAGAAGAGAACAGAGAGGAGGAAGGGAAATAAACCATTTTTATTAGATGTAAAAAATCGGCGACTCTTCTTCCTTTAATACTTCCTCTTCAAGCTTCCTTCTTACGCGATCTGCTACGCTCATTACAAATTCTTCTCCTTCCTTTTCCACCCATTCTTTGTATTCCTCGGCTTTCTTTTTTACAAACTCGAAAAGCTTCTCCGAAATTAATCCCTCTTCAAGATGCTTCTTGAGCTTCTCATTATCTAAGATTTTAGCTCCTTCTCCTGGTACATAAACAACATCAACTTCCAGGTCTATGTAACTAAGATGCCCATTGTAGTATTCGATAGGCGTGTTTATGTTTACGTAAATTCCCTTTAGTTTATTCTCTATGTTAAAGTATGCTGTAATCAATTTTGTATCAAATAGTCTAGCAATTGTTATGCCATAGTCCCCCGGTTCTTTCGGAGCTCCTATTCCATCATAGTATCCGCCAGGCTTGAATCTTCTATACATTATGAACTCCACGTTTTCTCCATTTTCATCTCTGAAAATTATTCTCGCAGGTCCAAGTATTACTTCTCTTCCTCTTGGTTTTTTATGAGAAATTTTGATGATTGTATTTTCCGTGGGTAGAATTTCTTCTAGTAGCATCTGCTTTATTGATTTGTTTATTATTTCGATTTCAGTTCCGTTTTTGACCAAATATTTCTCTGAGAAATCTACTATCAGAGTTAAGGAATTCCCCATTGATTTTAACCAATGATGGTATCTAACTGTAGGAAATACCTCACTTCTTATACCATCTAATCTAAGCTTTGACATCCCAGGAAAAGTTACTGTGAGTATATTCATTCCTTCTCTCAATTGAACTAATGCTGGACTTTTTTCCGCTACTTTTAAAAGCTTCTCTGCCTCTTCCTTTAACCTCTCTATCTCATCTTGAAGCTCTTCCAATTCTGCATTCATAGCACCAGTTCTCCAGATTATGCCCCATCCTTCTGGTCTTAAAATTTTCCCTATCTCAATTAGTTTTTCTCTTTCTTCTCCACGGATTTTATGAGAAACTTTAACGTCTTCTGAGGAAATTAAAACAGCAAAATCTCCGGGAATCGTGATTTTTGTCGTCACTCTAGGTAATGGTTCAGTTAATTCTTTAACCTCTACAATTATGGGGTCTCCAAGCTTAATTACCTTATTTGTTTCTATATCATTAGGAGGCAGCCAAGCGTCCTTATCAATCGTCAGTTTGATTATAAATCCTCCTTGTGGTGCGGGTCTATAAATTATGCCTTTATAAATTGCTCCCTTTTGAATTTTTGATTTTCTTATTATGACATCCGTGAACTCATTGAAAAAAAGAGATGTTATTCTTTCAGTATACTTCGGTAATGTTTCTATAAGCACGCCCTGCTGATCCTGTCTGTCATAAATGTCTATTTCTGGTGAGAGATATCTCTCCTCCTCTAAACCAAATCTTTTCGCAATTTCTCTACTTGGCTGAATTATCTCAAAACCGTTATCTAAAAAAAGCTTTGTCAAAGCAGTTGAATAAATCCCTCTAATCCTAACTCTTGGTTTTTCCGTTTCAATCATTGGTATTTTTAAGGGTTCAATTTGCACAATTTTTCACCATCAAAAATTAAGCAGTCGTTTAATGTATAAAATATCTAAGATGAGTAAGTTAACCGAAAAGAAAATTAAATTGGCTATCACTGATAAGTTTTACTTTTTAGAACGAGAGTTTATTTTCTTCAATAATTCATCGATTTCTTTTGGAGTGAATGTTTTAATTCCCTCTTTTTTAATAACAACAAGATCTATACCATCACCAGTTGCTGTGTCTCTTTTCATAGCTGCACTAAGTGCTCTTAAAGCTAAGAGAATTGCTTCATCCTCAGCCAAATCATCTCTATATCCACTTTCAAGTATACCCATCGCGATAGGGGAACCACTACCAGTTGCTAAATACTTATCCTCTTGAACTCCTCCCGCATGATCAAGGAAATATATATGGGGTCCTCTTCTATCGTAACCTCCGATGAGAAGATGTGTTATAAAAGGCAATAGGCTCTTGAAATAATCATGCATGACAACTGATACTAAATTGGCAACCTCTCTAACCGTAGGCTCCCTTCCTCTCCTTAAAGTAAGCCTATTCATGTAATTTTTCATCCATCTAACCAAGATTTGAGCATCAGCTACAAGTCCAGAAATTGTAAATACTATTCTTCTCGTTATAGGATGTATCTTTTTAGCAACTTTGCTAGCTATGAATGTACCAGCGCTTGCTCTCTTATCAGCAGCTAAGACCACTCCATCTTTAAAGACAATTCCAACGGTGGTCGTTCCTTTTAGATTTCTCAGCTCCATTATAATCACCAGTCAGCACTGCCGCGTGCGATCATCATATTTCACAGGACCGGGTTTTCATCATCCTTATATACTCTAAAATTCTTCTGATCCTTCTTCCTCTTCTCCTAGCTCTTCTGATTTCTTTTTCCATTCCTTTGCTAGTTCTTTTGCTTTATCGAGATATGCGGCTATCTCCTCATCTTCTCCAGTCTTGATTACAAATTCTTCTCCCTCACGGATATATCCAACTTCAATCTCGATTGGTTTCATATCAAGCCCAGCTGCCAAAAATAGTGCTGTTAGACCGTGTAATAATGCATCCTCAAATTTGAATTCTAGCTTACCATTCTTTGCTAAAGATTTAAAGTACTTCTCCACGATTTCCTTATTTTGTCCTATCGCTCCAGCAATCCAATTCATCATTGAGCCTCCCGGATCAACATATAAAAGCTGGGGCCCTGATAAATCAATTCCTCCAAATATTATTCCACATCCAAACGGTCTCGCGCCACCATACTGAGTAAAAGCATGCATATGCTCTGCTACCTGTAATCCAAGATATGAAATATCAATAGGCTCGTCATAAAGGAATTTGTGAATTTGTGCCCTTTCTCTTGCAAAATCCACTAAATATCTTCCATCGGAAGAATAACCGCTGAATACTGCACCAACATGATCATCAATTTTGAACACTTTTTTAGTTGGGAGTATTAAAACATGAAGCTTCCTTTTTCCGAATAACACTACGCCATCCTTTGCTAAGACTCCAATTGATGGTGTTCCTCTCTGCATTGCTTTCCTTGCGTATTCTACTTGAATTATCCTACCATCAGGGCTAAATAAAATCGTGCTTCTATCATAACCAGCAAATTGTTCTGGTCTAAACATTAATTTAACCTCCAAATAGACTTGACACTACTCAAAAGAAAAATGAGAAGTTTGTTTAAAAATCTATAATGCTTTGGAATTTGAAAGACTGCTCTGATAACCTAAGCTCCTAATAATAATCTCTTAAATCTTGGTGCTAATTCTTCCGCATGTTTTCTTGCTATTTCATCAACAAGATTCTTCAGAATACTAACAGCAAGTAAAATTCCCGAACCACTAGAATATGCTCCAAGAATATCAGAAATTGCTGCAATGACCCCTATAAGTACTCCTGAAAGAGCAGCTGCTGTATTAACGTACATTTCTAGATATCGTGCCATCTGCTTTTTCGTTCTTCTGATTCCTGGAATTCCTAACCCAGAAGAAAGCATTTGTTCTGCAAGACTATCCGGCCCAATACCAGCTATTTCGACCCATGTAACGGCGAAGAAATAACATGAAATTACCATCAAAATAAAGTAACCTAATGCTTGGTATGGGTGATCTAACGTATAGAGTAATCCTCTTGGAGGAACAGTAAATGCTGCTAAACCTCCTGTTGGTATTGGTCTATTTCCAATAACAGTCCAGCTTCCAAGCAACGAGGCAAAGAAATTGCCTTGATATCTGCTCCATAAAAGCTGAGAGAAAAACATTATATTGGCGAATAGTGCTCCAGTTAAAATGACTGGGATATTCGAGGAGTACATGAATTTTATTGGGTATCTAAATCTAAGTCTGTATACGCTACTCTCAACTGGTATTTCTATGGTCATCATCTCAACATATATCACTACAAGCGCAATACCAAAAGTTGTTAGGAGACCAACTAAGTCTGGAGCTTCATACCTTAAAATTAACTCATCAAAAGTTCTATCTTTTGATGTAGCAACCTGTATGATTGCTAGAAATATCCCATGATAAAGGCCATCTCTATCTAATATGGGAGAGAATAATGCAAAGAATACTCTTGTAGCTACTCCCGCAACAATGAATAGAGAAATTCCGCTTCCTAAGCCCCATCCTTTTTGGACTAATTCGTCCAGCCAGATTATTATTATCCCCGCAAAGAAGAGCTGGATAAAAACTATCAATGCTGTATTGAGGGAAAGCGTCCCAAAAGCCCCTCCTGCAATGTACACTGCACTTTCAAAAACAGTCATGATTATTGCCATCGCTTTATTTGCTTCATTAAATAATTGTCTTTCCTCTGGATCTGAAAAATCAACATAAATCATTCGACTACCAACTAAAATCTCAAGAATTAGCCCTCCAGTCACTATTGGTCCTATCCCAAGCTCAGCAAGAGTACCTCGCGTTGAAGCTAAAATTACTCTTATTGTCCAAAAAATATCTACTCCAGCACCTCTAGGAACGCCATACAATGGCGTTGATGACATAGCTATGTATATCACAATAACGATTATCGTCCATATTATTTTTTGTCTCAAACTAGGGCTCTTCTCTGGCTTCTTAATGGATGGAATTACTCTTGCTATTGGAGCTACAGCTCTTAAAAACAGAGATGGCATATCAGACCCTTAGAATAACTTTGATGAAGTATTATGAGTGTCCTTTAGGGATTATAAATATAAGTTAGTTTTTAAGAGACGCGATTAAATATTTAATAAAAACACCAGAACAAGTTAAAACTTGAAACAGTTTAAAGTGATAAAAATTCACTCAGCAACAATTACTATATCTCCTCCAGCTGCCTTAATTTTCTCCTCTGCTCTTTTGGTTATATATGCTGAGTTATTCAGAAGAAGCTTAACGGGAATATCAACATTCCCTCCTCCAAGTATCCTTAAGTTCCTAATTTTTGTTAGATCTATAATGAGTTTTTTATGCTCTTCTTTAGCATTTATTAAGCCCTCTCTAGCTAATTCAATTATTTTCCCAATGTTTATTGGATATTCTGGTCTATAAGGACCGTGATGAGTAAAACCTCTTGAACCGAATTCATAACCTTCTTTAAGCAATTTAATCTTCATATGATCTTTAACTCCAGCTCTTCCAAATCCGCCTCTTTGACCAGATTTTCTGTGTCCTCCACTCACTTGTCCATATCCTGCATACCTTCTACCTCTTAACCTGTCTCTTATACACATCTCCGAGCCCACGAGACCTCTCTACATCTC
>CBDULE010000081.1:0-5852 GCA_965367995.1 uncultured archaeon
TCTAATTCGTCGGCAGCGTCAGATGTGTATAAGAGACAGCCATCTATTTATCCAATAGACAACATTCTCTTTACATTTCTTATTTTCTTGCCGTCTAAAAATACCGTTAGCCTCATATAGCTTATATATTGGCAAACGTTCATATATTACAAGATTTAATTTCTCTTTTGCTGCTTCAACTAGTTTTCTAATTGGTACCCCATCTGGATATTCCTCTTGAAGCTCTTTTATTAAGTCTAAAACTGCCATATACTTACCCCTTCTCGATGTCGATCTTCCAGTAGTTATTGTTGTAACATCGATTTCTCCAGTTAAGGGATCCCGTGCTACTTGTCTTAATGATTCTCTCATAAGCTCAATCGCGAATTCCGCGTCACTCTCATCAACTTTATCTTTTAAGAGCATTCTTGCATGAGCCTCAGCTAATCTTACAAGAGCTTCTAATTGTCTTTTTGTAATAGCAATAGGAGTCACGCCAATTGCTTCCTCCTTCTCTGTTTTTCCAACAAGTCTCATTTTCATGTAAAATTCCTTGAGTTTCCTTGAAGCCTCTGGCGTTAATTTTGGAAAAACATGTTCTCTAGCGTACTGAATATATTTCCTAAAAAGGTCTATAGGAATCGGAGGCGTTGGCTTTATCTCCCTCGCATGCAATCCTAAAATATATTCTGCCTCAGCTAGATCCTTCTCTGCATCCGGTTCATCAATCATAATAAATATTAAGTCAAATCGTGAGAGTAAAGATGGTGGTAAATCTATATTATCAGCTAGATCCCTATTGATGAGATATCTTCCAAACTTCGGATTTGCAGCAGCTAGTATTGATGCTCGTGCATTTAGCGTTGCAACTATTCCAGCTTTAGCAATTGAAACAGTTTGTTGTTCCATCGCTTCATGTAATGCTCTTCTATCTTCTGCCTTCATTTTATCGAATTCGTCAATACATGCAATTCCCTTATCAGCTAAAACTAAGACTCCAGCTTCTAATGCCCATCCATCTTGAGTTTTAACAACTGCTGCAGTAAGACCAGCAGTTGTTGTTCCCTTTCCCGTTGCATAAATTCCTCTTGGTGCTATTTGAGCTACATATTTAAGCATTTGAGATTTACCGATACCAGGATCACCAATTAGGAGAATATGGATATCCCCTCTTACCTTAGTACCATCAGGATACTCCTTTCTAACCCCCCCGAATAATAGCGCTGCTATTGCTTTCTTAATTATCTCCTGGCCATATATCGCGGGGGCTATGCTTTGATATATTTTCTTCTCTAATTCTGGATCATCCTTCAATTCGAGAATTCTTCTTTTATCCTCTTCTGTTAACTTTAATTCTCCAATCTCAGTCAATTCACTTTCAACATACAATGCTTCTATATAAGTATCGAATAATGGTTTTTTACCTTCACTTAAACGTGTATCTGGGAAAACTCGTACAATTCCATAAATTTTTACCCTATCTCCCGGTCTTACTTTTCCTGTCAGATCTCCTCTTAAGATAACAACAATTCCTTGAGGAAGCTGTCCAGGCGGTAATTCTTCTGGCAACTCTTGAACCGTTAGCTCTTGATACTCCTCAAATTCCATTGTATCTCTTATTAGCTTAAACTTAGAAGTATTATCGCAGTGAGGATTAGGACATTGCTTAGGTTTCTCAAATTCGAATTCAAATTCTTGAGTGAATATCGTTCCGCACTTCATACATTGGAACTTAGCTCTCCTTAGAATATGTTTTACCTTTGTAGCCTTAACGATGATACCGTAAAATCTAACAAGCCGATTAATTAGATTTGAGCTAAATAATTCCCTTATTTTTACTGGCCTTCCAATATTTCTTAATCTCAATCTAATTCTGTTTAATCTTTCCTCTTTAATGTTCGGATTAATATCTCTTAATCTGCTTTTTAACGTCTCTTCAAGTATCTTTATTATGCCCTGAGGATCTTCATGAATAAGTTCAGCTAAATCTGGATCTTCAAAAGCCAGATCTTCAAAATCAATTACCAATGAGTTTGTTTCGTCATTGAAAGCTATCTTCTTTAATTCATTCTGATACTTAAAAATGGGTATACCGTCCTTATCTGGAATTGAGAAAGCTGTTAGAAATTTGATAAATCGTTCCTGTATTTCCTCTGGAGACAATTCCATAAGTATCCCCTTATGTCTCAGCTTGATGCTCAAAACTACTTAAACTATGGTATCATCTCTAAATGACTTGAGTAATATACAATGAGGATTTTATTTTAGAATAGACATGATTGAAAGTAAAGAATAATTCAATATTAACATTTTCAAGAAACTTTGAGGGATGAAAGTTTAATTTTTGGAATTATGAGACAGAAAAAATCGTGTTTGACCATTCTTCTAAGCATTGCTTAATAAGTTTAAATAAAACGTCTTCCCATATGATATCGTGTTCTTCTTTCTCAAACGCTTGTGTAATTATTTTTGGCTCTCTGAATTCAATAAATGCTTTTGCAGTCTTCAGAATTCTCTTTTTTATTTCTTCTTCAACACTACTTTTTAGAATCTCATATATTTTGATGTAAATGTCTTTATTCATACTTTCTGTTCCTACTTCTTTGAGATAACTTATTAGTCTTGCTATTAGTTTCTTCGGATCTTTCAACTCATCACCTATAATCCTAACTTTACCCCGCTCCTCTAATATTTTTGCTAGCCATCGAGGTATTCCTATTTCCTCCCCCTTAACAAAATGAATTGCTCCTAAAGTAAATGTAATTATGCTAAAGTCGTCCAATGGTTCCACAATCACCTCTTCGAGCAGATATCTTATATATGCTCTTCTAAACTCTTTTTTGAAATCACAGAATATCATCATGAACCACCTAGTTATGTCTGAGATGAAAAGAATGGGGCTTAAACAAGTTATAATAGTAAGGAAAGATTTAAAGCTTCCAAAAGGGAAGCTGTGTGTACAGGTAGCTCATGCATCAGTCTCAGCTATGCTAGAAACTGAAAAAATTAGGAAAGATTGGGTAACAGAGTGGCTTAAACAAGGGCAAAAGAAAGTAGTTCTTAAAGTTGATAATCTTGAAGAACTCTTAAAAATTAAGAAGATTCTAGACGAGAATCAAATTCCCAACATTCTTATAAGGGACGCTGGCCTTACTGTTTTACCTCCTAATACAATTACCTGTTTGGGTATAGGACCTGTACCAGAGGAGATAATTGATAAATTTACAGGGCATCTTAAGCTCTTATGAGGAGTTTGAATATGGTTAGAACGGATGTTCCAGAACTTGATAGAGAATTTGGTATGCTGTGCTGGCTTACCGATGCTAATGGATTTAAGGGTGTATTGAAAGAGAGATATGAGGATTTTATAGTTGAGGAAATCGTTAAAGAGGGATATATTCTTTCGCTTGAAAATCCTAGACTGTTATTTTCTGGCTATGAGGGTTTATTTACTCATTTCATTCTTATAAAAAAAGGAAAGGGAAATTTCGAGGCGATTTGGGAGCTTTCTAAAATACTAAGAGTCCCAGTCGGTTTCTTCTTTTATAGTGGTAATAAAGATAGAGATGCCATTACTGTTCAAAGGGTTGCGGTATGGAATGTACCACCAGAAAAACTTCTCAATGTAAAACTTCCAGATGGATTAAAAATTTGTAGTCCGATACGTGAATTAAGACGAGTTTTTGTTGGTGAACATAAGGGTAACCATTTTAAAATAAGAATTAGGGATGTTGATAATCTAGATTATGCTGAAAAAATTTCTCAAGAGATTCTCAGCAACTATTTGCCTAATTTCTTCGGCTACCAGCGATTCGGAATTATGAGACCAATTTCACATATTGTAGGAAAGTTATTATTGCTTAGAAAGTATAAAGAGGCTGTGATAACTTTTCTAGCTGCACCGTCTTTAACGGATAATGAATTCATTGCGGAAGTTAAAGACCGTATTTTGCAAGAGGATTTTGAAAGCGCTTATAAAATGATTCCAAAGAGAACTTTTGTATTTGAGGCAGAAATGCTAAGGGTCTTGAGGAGGAATAAGGATTATAAAAAAGCTCTTAAAAGGCTTCCATCATTTATGCTTAGAATGTTAATTGAAGCTTATCAAGCATTGATTTTTAATAAGCTACTTAGCCTTCTCTTAATAGATGAATATCCGCTAATTTCATCTGATGGAAAAATTACGAAGCTCCCAATTCTAGGCACAAACATAAGGATAAAAGATCAAAAAGTGAGAAATACATTGATGCTTATCCTTTCGGAAGAAAACATTTCTCTTAGTATGCTTTCTAATAAGGAATTTCCACCATTAACATTTAAAGGGACTATGAGAAAAAGTCTGGTGAAACCAATTTTAGATAAATTGATAAAGGAAAATGATTCTCTCATCATTAGCTTTAGCTTAGAAAAAGGCTCATATGCCACAACTATTTTGAGAGAATTGTTAAAGGAAAACATCATTGATGCGCTGATGAGCAAGCTTCGAAGGGAGAGGCCTTATCTTTTTCAAAAGAATTTAAAGAGATTGAATGAGTTTAAGAAAAATATCCTGAAAGAATTTTTAGATGGAGGATAATTAAATATGAGTGGAAAAATTCAGCTATTCTTCTTTGGTACCGGAGGAAGCATTCCTTATAGTAATCGAAAATTTCCATGCATTGTTATAAAATATTCCTCATACATGATTTCTTTTGATTTTGGAGAATACTGTCAATTTTCCATTCTTTCATCAAAGATTAAGCCATTAAGTTCTGATATTTTTATCCTTATAACACATCTTCACGAGGATCATATAAGCGGGATAACCACATTCCTTCATACCTTAAGTTTAGCAAATTATGATAGACGATTGATTATTATTGGTCCAAATTCTTTTCGAGAGATGCTTTTCCAATGGCTTTCAAAGCGTTATTGGATGAATATAGGATTTGATGTTCTTTTCCTAGCTTTTGAACCTGAGTTAAAATTCAAAAGAATATTTTCGAATGAGTACTTCAGAATATACTGCTATAGGACAAAGCATTTTACTAAATCTTGTGGTTACCTCGTTGAATTCTATAAAAGAAAATTTATCAAAGAGAGGATTTCTGAGGTTCCTCAGCAAATAAGGGGCATTCTACAAGACGGCTTTAACGCTTTTGAAAATGAGAGGATTTTTAAGTATTCTGAATTTACTGTCGAGAAAACTTTAAGAATTGCATATACAGGAGATACGCAACCACTCCTTGATTTACCTTCTACAGATATTTTAATTCATGAAGCTACATATGCAGATGAAGAGTTTTCGATTGAGAGAGGTCATTCTGATGCTAAGAGACTATTAGACATTCTAAACAGATTAAATGTTTCAAAAACATTTCTTGTTCATATTTCTGCTCGTTATAAAGATATTAACGAGTTCTTAGCTAAAATCAATTTGCCAACCAATGTTATAGTTCCAAAAGAAGGCGATATGTTCGAGTTTGATTTCTAAATTTAATATATTCTCCTCAAATCAAATATCTTCCACAAACCTTAGCTTCTTGATAGGAATATTCTGATAAACACCGCTTGGCAACCATCTCTGAACCGTTATCGGCAATAATCCCCTCTTCAGCTCCTCCTTCGCTATTCTTATCTCGTCTTTTCCGACCTCCTTTAAGATTTTTGGAGGTAAAAGAATGGGGGCTCCGTACGCTATCTGAGTAGCTCTAGCTCCCACAATTCTAGCGATTTCATATATCGTAAGCCTAGGAGGCCCAATAACAACTTTATCACTCTTAATTTCTTGCCTTCTTATTTTCTTAATGACCATACTGAATCCTGTCTCTTATACACATCTGACGCTGCCGACGAATTAGACGGTGTAGATCTCGGTGGTCGCCGTATCATTA
>CBDULE010000082.1:0-5712 GCA_965367995.1 uncultured archaeon
CGACCACCGAGATCTACACCGTCTAATTCGTCGGCAGCGTCAGATGTGTATAAGAGACAGTTATTACAATTTTCATTCTGGCATGGATCCTCATATCAGTACTTGAGTTTTCATGGGGAGGCTTTAGAAAATTTTTCAGCATACTTTTGTTTCCTGGAAAGCTTATCAAACTTATGATTAGGTTTAAGATGCTAGAGAAAAAGATAAGACAATTATCGTTCTGGATGGCGTTAAACACGTCAGCTCTTTACTTTAAAGTTACTTTTAACTCAAGTCTAGAGGTAATTAAGTTCGTTCTATCCCCTACGCCTCTTTTGCTTATACTCTCCCTTATATTCTTTAACTTATCATTTATCGTATCAGAAATTTCGATTATTCTAATGTGGCTTTCATTTTCCTTCTTTATCTCATCACTTCCAGAAGCTTCGGATTTCGAGTTCATCTTCTTAATTTTGGTTAAGAAAATGTCAGAAGTTCTCGGATATCTCTTATGGTCTATTGCTGTATTCATAGCATTCTATTATTTTTTAGGCTTTGATATAGCTGTCCTCGCTACCACGCTTTACTTCATAACAACCTTAATCTTCTTATTAATAATTCATGAAGATGAAATAATTGGTAGTGAAAGTGAGGTTATGAAAGATGTGGATAGATCCCAGATTATTGTCAAGGAGGATTAACAGAATTTTAATAAAACACATCATGACTTTTCTGAAATCAAAGATAAATATAGTAAGCGCTGGGGAGATTATCAATGCTCAAGGAGTTAAAGCAGAAAGAGTAGCTATAGAATATGACGGATCAACTGAGTTGCTAAAGATATTTGGGATAAAATTGTATAAGAAGCCTATCTACTCATTTGTGGATGTAAGGATACTAGCTGATATCTCAGAGAAAATTAATAATCCTTTACCAATCGGCTTTGTTACAAATGATTTGGAGTATATAATCTCAATCAATTGGCCTTCAAGAGTAGGAACAAATAGTTTGGATATGGCAATATTCTTAGCAAGGGAATTAAGACTCAATAACAAAGTAATTTGGATAGATGCAAAAGGTATCATAGACCCCCTATATAACGATTTTGAAGAAGTAGATGGCTTTCCGATAAGTGAATTAAGTCCAGGAAAAATTGAAGATCTAGCTTTTGAAATCGCAAGAATCTATAACATGAGAGGTAAGGAGATGGATATTTTAAACTCTCTAAAGGGAGAGGATCTCCTAGCTGATTCTGAGATATCACTTCTTCCTCAAATGGATGAGCTAATTTTAAGATGGAAGGTTTTAATAAGGGAGGGAAGTCTCCCCAAGCTTGCTTATATGGATGTTGTCGGCCTTCCTAAGAGAGCATTTCAAGTCCTTATTAAGGCTTTAAGTTTTTCAGATGTGATACCAGTAATAGCGTCGGATGAAATGATAGATTCATCTCTTGATAGGGTAATATATCTTACAACAAGAAGAGAAGGAAGTAATAATTTAGATTATTATATAGATGAATACGAGAATGGCAAGTTTAAGCTGATAAGGAGAAGGAAATGGAGAGGTGAAGAAATTCTGATTGAAGAGGAATTTGAACCTTTATGGAAGCTGGTGTAATTTGGATGATTAGGAGGTTTGGAGATAGGATAGTTATAGAATTTATCAGGGATACTAAGAAAGCTCAAAAAATCATAGAAAGGCTTAAAGAGAGAAATATTATCTGTCTTAGGGAGGTAAAGAAGCTATGTAAGGAGATTTTTGGAAGAAATTTTGAGTTCTGCTATAAGACAGTAATTTCGTTGATGGATTTTAACAGAGTACCTATAGATGAGGAGAGAGAAGTAAATTTGCTTTTGAATGGAGAATTTAGTAAGGAATATCTCCTACATTTATTGGGCTGTGGATTTCTAAAAAATAAGGAAATATCTCCTGAAAATTTTGTGAAAGTGATGAATTATTATATGGTTAAAAAGGCTTTAAGAAACGCTTCTAGAGTCGAAATAAAAATTGGAGGTAGTATAGCTAGTAAATCAATCAAGTGGGCGATGTATCTAGCAAAGAAGTCAAGAATCTTCGTTGAATTTTATCTTGAGAGTGAAGGTATAAAAATTGCATCTGAAGTTCCTAAGGAGGATAGAATAGATAAATTCTCTGCAAAATATAGATTGTTTCCAGAGATATTTGCTACGATCTTGTCTCTTTCAAACTCTTGGAAAATGATAGCTTTTTATGATTCTGGATATAAGCTAAAGCTTAGAAGTGATAGCCCATGGATTGCTGATTTTAAGCCCCCATGGTATTTTAAAAATGAGGAAATTTCCTTTGATAGTGAAGTGGAGAAAATTGTTTTTGAGGCTTTAATAGAACTTGGTTATAAAGTAAAAAGAGAACCAGAAGTCGTGATTATTGGTAATGAAATCATAATCCCTGATTTTTCTATTGATTTCTCGGGAGAAAAAATATTTGTAGAGGTCATTGGATTTTGGACTAAAAGCTATGTTAATAAGAAGAAAAGGAAGATAAAGAAGCTTAAAGGAAAATTAATTAAGATAGTTGATGAAAGGCTTAAAGAGCATTTCCCAGATGGGGTTTTTTACAAATATCCTCCCAAAAAAGAAGAAATTAAAAGAATCTTAAGGGATGTTATTAAATGCTAAGACCATATCAAGAAAGGGCTATAGAAAGGTTTATAGAGGAAGGAGAAAGAGCAATTCTTGTCCTACCTACCGGTTCTGGAAAGACGATAATAGCGATAGAGATTATAAAAAGGAGAGGATACTCTGCTCTAATTGTTGTGCCTACAATTGAGCTTTTGAAACAGTGGAAGGAGAAACTTAAAGAATATGGAATTGATGCAAAGCTTTTCTATAGTGGGGAAAAGGAAATTGGAAAGGTGACTATAACAACTTATAAAAGCGTTATTAAGAAGGAAATGAGGAAATTGATAGATAATGTTGATATAGTAGTTTTAGATGAAGCCCATAATGTTGTAGGAAATAAAACCCTCATTAAGCTTATTAAAAACAAGAGAGTTTTGGGTTTAACAGCTACTCCTTTAAGTCATTTAGAAGAGATAGCACCAGTAATAAGAATAACTACAACGGATGAACTAATCGGAAAAGGCTATTTGGCTGATTTTGAATATAGGATTGTTAGGATAAAACCTGATATCGTTGTAATAAAAACTCTAAAAAAGAAGAGGCTAAATGATTTTGATTTCGTAAAATTGACGATAAGGAAGGATGTGTTAGGAGCAATTTCTAGAATACTTTCAGAAGCTAAGGGCAAGACAATAATATTTACAAGAACAAAGGCAGAAGCTGCCATACTTGGTTATCTTCTCAAAATTCCACCTATAACTTCTGATGTCCCAAAGGGAATTAGAATGAAAATAATTGATGCATTTAAGAGAGGGGAATTAAGCAAGCTTATAACAGCTAAAGTTCTCGAGGAAGGGATTGATATAGGAGATGTCGAAAACATAATCCTAGTATCTGGAATAGGATCATTAAGAGAATTTGTTCAGAGGATTGGAAGAGCTCTTAGGCCAAAGCCAAAAGCAAAAATCTGGGAGATTACATACATGAAGAAAAAGAAACTAATTGAGAGGAGATTTAGGGAAGAATTTTAAAGCAAAATGTCTAGGAGAAACATCAGGAGGAATCCAAAGAGTATAGCTAGTGTTGATTTATCGAAGTACTCACCATGCTGACTTTCAGGAATCATCTCATTAATTACAACAAACATCATAGCTCCAGCACAGAAGCCAAACATATAAGGGAGCAAGCCTTTAATACATAAAACAGCAATATAAGCTATTATTCCATTAATAGGTTCCACTAAACCAGAAAGAACGGCTAGACCAAAACCCTTCTTCTTTGATATTTTGCCAGTCGCTATAAGAGGAATTGATACGGCAAAGCCTTCTGGTATATTCTGGATTCCAATCGCTAATGCTACCTCCAATCCTAGAGCTAAGCTACCAGAAGCAAAAGCAATTCCTACAGCCATTCCTTCTGGCATATTATGAAGTGTTATCGCAGCGAATATTATTAATGCTTTAGTCAATGTAGGATCTGGACTCTCTCCCGTTAATTTGTAATAGAAGACGTGAACTCTATCCTTAAGCATCAATACGAAAAACATTCCAATTAGATAACCAATCAATACTTCTTCTACTCCCCCCATTTCTAATCCTGGCAATAAAAGGCTAAATATTGAAGCAGCAAGCATCAATCCAGCTGCAAATCCGTTTGCTAAGTCGAACTTTCTTGAATGTGCTTCTTTAAATAGAAATACAAATAAGCCTCCAAAGCTAGTAGCTACAAGGCCAGCCATTATCGAAACCATAAGAAAGGTCATAAAATCAGTCATTTCTATCCACCGCTGATTATTTCTCTTATCCTAGAATTAGATTCTTAATTTGACTTCTCTTATAAATTCTGGCATAATAGCTACTCTTTCAACAACCGGATCAGCGATGGTGTAATATCCATTCTTCTTCAACATTATACCGTTCCTTACTAACTCACTAAGATAAAAAAAGGCTGTTGATGGGTCTTTACCTATTATTTTTGATGCGTCAGAGACAGTCATAGTTTCCTCTTCAGCCGTTTTTACAATTAATTTGAGATATTCATCAATGTTTCTTCGCTCTCTTAGGAAATCAGCAATTTCATCAAAGATTTGTGTTTTTGTTTCCTCAACAATTTTTCTGATTATCATGGGAGGATTTACCTTCTTCTCCATAATATATCTAACAACAGCTAATCTCCCATACCAACAAAGCCACCCTACAATGCCTCTAGCGAAATATACTCCAGCATCAATGTCCTCATAATTAACAGTTGCCCAACATTCCTCAAAACCGCTTCTTAAAAATCTTTCTGAAGTTTTATTATCCCAGGGTTTAAGAATTATTTCATCGTCAAGTAGTTTTACATAGTGGGAAAACTTATTATTAACGCCTTCTCTAATTGATGTTAATGGTGTGATTAAAACTGTAGATAAAGATGAACCCATTTCATCATACAACATTATTAAAAATTCCAAGACTCTTGAAATTTTTAGAAGCTTATGAGCGTCATCGACGATTAAGATTACTCTGCTCATTTCAGTAATTTCTTCTAGGGCTTTTAAAATAGCGAGCTCATATCTTAGCTTTAAATCTGATGATGCGAAAATGAAAGTTATATTTTTCAAATGTTCCAGTGGCTTATAAATTCTTCTGGCTCTCAATTCCTTCAAAATTTCATTTTTAAGACTCTCGAAGAAATAGTCATATTCAAAACCTTGCTTTACCCCTCGCATGTTAATATAAAGCGTTATATAATTTTCTATGAAGCTTGAAATCGATCTCACAATTGTTGTCTTACCAACTCTCCTAAGTCCTGATACAGCAAACATCTTACTGAATTTTATCAAATTAATAATCCTTTTCTTCTCGTTTTCATAATTATAAATTTTTTCTAGAGGCTTTATTGTATCCCTTGAAAAAAGCCCTTTACTGATACACTTAAACATTTTTGACCCTGTTAAAAGTAATTAACTCGTGATTTTTAAAGGGTTAATGAATTTGAGAACTTTGGGAGATACCCTTATATAATTTAGTCTTAGTTGAGAATTATATTTTATCATTTTCAAATTTATAAATAATAATCTTTATGAATGAATTTTTTATGAAGATTAAGTGGTAAAAAATGAAGATTTTTTATTTTCCTAAGTAATATAATC
>CBDULE010000083.1:0-5672 GCA_965367995.1 uncultured archaeon
GTGTTCGACTTGAGTAATTTAGTCAGGAGGGAGGTATTACTTCTCTTAGCGATTAAACCTCCTGGAAAAAAAGTTGAACTAGACCACATCATAGAGAAAGTTTCTAGAGATACTAAGGCCTCAAAAAATGAGATTATTTCTGCTCTTAAGGAGCTGATATCCGAAGGCTTGGCTAGACGTGTAGAGGATAAATATATCGTTACTGAAGAGGGTAGAAAGGAAGCGTGGAAGCTACGATATGACGAAAATCTTAACCTTAGCTATAGACTTGTTCTTCTAGCAAGATATTATTATCCTAAGGTAGCTCATGCTATTTTACCATTCCTTAAAGATAGACCAGTAAGCGTCGTGAAGATTTTTTCTGATGAGAATGACCCAATACATAAGGTGAAACCAATTTTCTCAAGATATGCAAAAATGAAGCCTAAGAAGTACCACTTTATCAATACAGAGAGAGACTTAATGAGATATGTTGATATGCACGCTATCGATTTCATTCCTTATGTGCATAAAGTAGGTCAAGACTATCCTGACTGGCTGATAATAGATATAGACGCTGGAGATGCAATTAAGGATGCAGGAGAGCTTGGTTTTAGGTTCATTAAGAGAGTAACACAGGAAATTTATTTGACGATGAGGGAAGATTTGGATTTAATTCCTTATATTAAGTTCAGCGGCTCTAGGGGATTTCAGATTTGGGTTTCTCTTGAAAAACCTATAGGAAAGTTTGATGATTATAGAAAAGCTGTTATCGAAATCCGCAATCTTGTTGAGGATAGATTAAAGAACAAAATAGATGAATTAAGGAATGAATTTGGCGAGTTAGTTAGATCTCCAATAACAACTGCAACAGTTGCTAAGAGGGAGGAGAGAAAGTATCAAATTCTACTTGATTGGTCATCTTTGAAGAGAGAAGGTGATGTAAGAGCTCCATTCTCGATGCATTATAAAACTGGCTTGATATCTGTACCAGTAGCATTTGATGAACTTATGAGCTTTACTCCAGAAAAAGCTAAGGTTGAGGTTGTTGCGGAGAGAGTTAATGATCTTATAAAGTACTTTGAGATGAAAAAATCTCCAACGATAAAGCTTGAGAAAATAATTGGAAAGGGAACTTTATTGGCCTTCTTCTCCTAGCCTATTAGCTTATGGAATAGGTCTATGAACATTTTCCCGATTTTTTCCGGACTATGCTCTTCGACGAATTTTTTAGCGGCTTCTAATGTCTTCTTAGTTTTTTCTCCAAGGTTAACAGCATCAAGAATTAGCTCCTTCAGATGATGTCTATCAGTATACTTCAAGACCTCATTATTGAATTCTATGAAGAATTCTGAGATTGATGGTACTAACAGCGGAACTCCGAGACCCATCAGCTGATATGCGGCAGAAGACTTAAGCGCTAGGGGAACAAGAGGCGTTCTTACTTTATGAAGGATTACTGCGTCAGCTGCTCCGACATATTTATCTAAATCTTCATCTCTTAATGGCGGGGGAGATCTTACTTCAACGTTTTTGTATTTGACTCGAATGGGTTTCCGAGTCAGTATTAAGAAGTGAATATCATCCAATTCTGGATCTGGAAGATCTGGTAAATAGGGAGTATATCCTCCAATAGCATAAACAAGTACTATCTTTTTATCCTTAGGTAGGTTAAGCTCCTCCCTCGCTTTGTCTTTATCTACTTTTCTTAAAGGATACGCTGGGAATGGAATATAATGAGCCTTATCCCCGTATATCGCTTTTACGAAGCTCTCCTGCCTCTTATCGAAGTAAACAACAGCATCCCAATCAAAGGCATAAAATGAGGGAGGTTGTGGAGGTTCAAATGAGCCTTCTACCGTATTCTCATGAATTACATGAATAGTGGCTTTTGCTTTCTTCTTTATATGATGAAAGATCTTTGCTAAGTTATCCATTGGAAGCATCTTTAGATCCTGAACGACGAAAATGTCATATTTCTCAAGCAAGAATGGTCTTGGGTCTAGAAAATTCGTTCCTCCTGATGTACCAAAGCATCTTATAACGAAGGGCTCGTCATATTCATCCCAGATAACACGCCCATGAAAATCTTCTTTTATAAATGAGAAAATCACTACTTCATAACCCATTTTTAACCAGCTATAAACGATGGGCTTAGAATGCATTGCAACTCCAGAATCTTGATTCCAAGCAGTCATTATACCTATCGTCTTAAACAATTTTCATCACCCCTTTAATCAATATTAATTGACGGAAAAATGATATAAGAAGCGTTAATCTTAACTTATATTTTGTTAACTATTTTCCTGTAATACTCCTTTCGAAGAAAGCCATTATGCAATAATTTTTTAGCACAGCTTTCGCAGAATTCAGGAGGTTTTATATCAAGCTCGTATAAACTATTAGCAAACCTCATAACACATGCATTATTGCAATGTGATAATCCTCCTACATGACCAATTTCATGCTTTACTGTTTTTGATATTCTTTCCCTATAGATCCTCTCATCATCGCTTCTAAATCTCCAGGTTGAAATTATAGCTCCAGCATGCGGATATGCTACACCAAAAACGAAATTTAACCCAGGAACATAAATGTCATCAGGCACAATTAGAAGAAATATCTTACTTAGCTTTATCATAGCCCATCTCAGCAACATGTCCGCATTCAATTGTTTTCTCACATTATTCCAGGCAAAGGATAAATCTACATCCAAATCTCTTGCTTTAACTTCAAAATTAAAAACTTCTTCACTAGTTTTGATAACAGTTTCCTTAGCAACATCATCCACTTTTACAAAATAAATGTTTAATTTTTTCATTTTATTCACCTAAGTCAGCGACTGCGCGCTTCATCATATCTCAGTGGCTCGCAGATTCATCATTAGAGCTCTGACTCTCTCAATACTTCTGCAATTTCCTCTCTAACTATTGGTATTATTAGGACTGTTGACGTTATAAATGATATTATGATGACATTAAGAAATACTGAGATTATTAAATCAACTGGTATTGATAATGGGACAAATACATCGCTAAGCACATTTAGCATATAATTAAGCTCAAAGTTTATTCCAATGGATATAATCAGGCTGGACATGAATGCTAAAGCTGGAAGAGTTAGATGCTCTGAATATAATGTTGCTATAAGTTGGCCTTTGCTCAGTCCTAAGGCCCTAAGAAGTGCGAATTCCCATCTTCTTTCCCTAGTTGAGGAAATTATGTAAATCACTAGACCCATTATAGCTATGCCAAGAGAGAAGTTCAGCATTAAAGTCATCATCTCTAAGAGACTCTTTAATCCTTCTTCAATTCTCTCTATCTGCTCCTGAGTAGATGCCACCTGTATGTTGTATTTCTTACCTAAAACCGAGAGCAATCTATTAGCGACTTCCTTCGAATTATTTGCATTAACTAGGAATTTAACGGCAGAAGGTTCATAGTTAATCATTGCTCTTATTGATTTAATAGAAACAAGAATTGCTGTTGAATAAGCTCTACTAGAAAACCTTGTGAATCTAAAACCAGGCATTTGGTCGTATATTCCAACTATTTTTAAGATATACGTCTTGCCCCAGAAATCTAATCTAAGTTCATCACCTATTCCTAATGACAAAGCGGAAGCTAATCCTGAGCTTATGATTACCGTCATATTTTCCTTATCCAGTTCTTTGAATGGTTCTAAATTGTCAAGAAATTCCTTCACGAAAGATGCATTAATGTATCTGATGGGATCTATTCCGTAAAGCCAAACTCCCCTAGTTTTCCATTGAATGAGGTCACCGGCTACAGCATATATTTCTCCTACAACTGGACAAGAGCTTATGACTCCTTTAACGCTTTCAATTTCATTAGTGAAGTTAGCGTATAATTTCTGTCTAGGATAAACCACTACATCTGCTCCCATATCAAGTTTAACTGATACTACAGAACTCTCATATTGTGTAGAAACAAGAATTCCTACAAAATATATTGCTGATAGAGATAATGTTATCATCGTAAAAGCTATGATTAATCTCCTTTTCTTCGAAAGCATTGTAACTATAGAGGTTGATAAAACATTTAGATTAAAGAATCTAAATAACTTTCCTAATCCACTTAAAATTGGGGGAACGAGACCTCCTACAAAGATAGTAAATGCTACTAAAATTGTTATTGTGACCAGGAAGAGAATCAATAGAAGGAAGTTCAGATCTCCTCCAACAAAGATCTGTGGAAGAAGCAAGAATGCTGCGACGAAAAGTGAGATTATTGGTGCAGATACAGCTATCATAGAGTAGATTGGAGCTCCAACCTGTAGCTTCTTCTCCAATTTTGCTATATCTAATATCTTCCTAGCAAGAGGCTTGAGAGCTTCGCTAATACTCATTCTTGATGATCGAGCTAAAGGATATAATGCCATTAAAATCACAACAATTGAGATAGATAGAAGAACGTATCTTTGAGCTTGGGAAGGAATATATACTTCCATAAAGGCTTGAATAAAACCTAATTTTATGCCGAATAGTAATCTCATTAAGATCCACGAAATGATGAATCCTAAGATTATTCCCGTTACCAAATAAAGGAAATACTCGCCTAGGAGAATAAGGCCGATTTGTAAAGAATTTGCTCCCATTGCTCTTAAAAGACCTATCTCTCTTATCCTATCCTCAAGATTTATAGTTGTAGTTAAAGCAATTAACAATGCAGCCATTAGGATAGATGTTGCTGAAGCAAGATATAGCAATGTCCTCTCAATTTGAAGTAAGCTAGATACCCCATCTAGGATATGAGCTGTTATTGGAACTATCTTAAAATCATATCCCAGTCTCCTCTGGATGGCCTCAGAAATGTTCAGTATCTTGCTTATGCTCTCATCGATGTTTCTCAAGTCTATTATCTCTCTGTTAAGTTTGATAAAGAGGATGTTGCCAGAGTCACTTAAGTTAAGAGCGTCCCATAGAGTTTCAATGTTTACGAAAATTACCCTTGTCATATCAACTGGTAGCTTACCCTTCTGCTCTACAACTCCTGAGATTTTAAATGTAAAATTATCTCCAAGTGAAATCGTTATATTATCTCCTACAGCGACTCCTAAGATTTGCGATAATTGTTTTGTTATCAGACAAGAAAAGTTCTCCAGTTCGAGATTTCCACTTTTAATTATGAATTCTCCAATACTCTCATTTTTCATTATCCCTAGAATAGTTGTCTTAATAGACTCATTTCCATGAAAGACTGTTGTATCAAAGATAATCCTCGGCGCGATAGCCTTAATATCACGAATTCCATCAAGCTGTCCTGTTACGTTAGTTATATTAAAGAAGTAGGGCTGCTTTATCTTATACGCTATGATATCGAAATCTCCTATATAATTAAGATAAGTATTGATCATCCTTCTTGATGTCTCAAGAGTTAATAAATCGATTGTTGAATATAGGAATATGACTGTCGCAATAGAAATAACTATGACCATAGTTCTTATTTTGCTTCGCTTAAAATTCTTAAAGGCGAGTTTGAGCAGCATTTTGACCAGCTTTCTGAACATTTAACATTAGGTAAGGTAAAAGTACTGTGAACTGAATAGTTAAAATGTTAGATAATAAATCTAACTTTTTTCATTCTTCTTATTAGTGTAGCTCACTTAAAAAAATGATTTGAAAACTTTTTCTATTAAAAATGCAAAATTTAAACGAAATTAATTATTAGTTA
>CBDULE010000084.1:0-5543 GCA_965367995.1 uncultured archaeon
TTTTTTCAAGCAGAAGACGGCATACGAGGTGTAGAGAGGTCTCGTGGGCTCGGAGATGTGTATAAGAGACAGGCTATGGAGCATATATACTGAGGCGAATCCTATTATAATGCTCTACTGGATTGATAAGCCGTTCTGGTTGTGGATGATAAAAGACTTAACCGGCTTACTGATAGCGCTATTGGCTTCAATATCTTATTGGAAACTGGCGGACTTTTTGATATCCATATCTCGTCCAACTACTGTGCTCACCCTCATGAAGAAAGCATGGCTATGGCCCCTCTATCTAGCAACCGCTATAAGATGGCTGCCAGCAATACATAACGCTCTCCTCGTTTTCTTTAGCATAGAAACACCACTAGCGGAACTTATCTGTAAAATCCTAACTTTTTAAGATGAAAACGGTTTTGAATAATACAGGTTATTTTTGGCTTTTGTTTCCTTCATTCTGAGCACATAGTGGAAACTTTCCACCTAAAGTCGAGTATAGGTCAACAAGAAGGCTCCAAGAATTATTTGATAAAGGTTATACTAGACGTAGACGAAATTCGTTTGGAAAACTTTACGTCGTAATGTGAGAAGAATGCTTAAGGACTTAGGAGGGAAAATAGAAAAGAGAACGGAGGAAGAATTTGATAAAAATGCATGTTAACACGAAGGCTTCTATCTAAAAGATTATAAGGGCTCTCTGTGGCGCTTAAAGACAAGCTGTAGACGAGCTTATCCTCTCAGTAAGTTATAAGGGCCATTATAAGCGAAGTTAGTAAACATGCTGGAAGAATCATTATTTAGATGAAATAACATTGTCAATTTGAAAATGAGCGATCTCACTTTTCTGGCTACTCCTCTAGTTTATCTGCCTGCTTCCAGTATTCGTCATGATTTCAGGTCTTTAGTTTCATTATTAAGACTCCTAACCCGGTGGTTAGATTTAGGAATAACGCCTAGACCTGATTCCGTAGACTTGCGAAAAGTCAGCATTCATGATGCACAGTCTATATGCAAACTGCCGTACTTCCCAAGGCATTACTTATCTCTTCTACACGGTTCAGAGATTATCGATATTAGCGAGCTATTCAAGTCTATGAAACCTGAAATTTCTTACGCATATGCGTATGGTGACTTGCTCGAGGTATCATATAAAAACGTCCAGATAGAAGATTTTTCAGAATTCTTGAGTAGTCCAGATTCGTTTTTTAGAGACTTTCTTCTACACAGTTCTGAGAATAAAGCAAGCTTGTTCAGATTATACATCGATCAAGAAATATTGGAGAATAAGGAAGATGCGGTCTTTACGGTCGTCTTCACCAGCTACATTGCGCTTTTATTCGCGAATGATGTTGAGGAGTTCAGAAAACTCAAAGAGAGTCTTAAATTAAGAGAACTGATAAGTGGCAAGATTGCTATAGGCGCGGGAGACTCCACAGAGTTTCTGAACGGACCATTTCAGTATATTAATCATTTACCGATAAATCCGATATTGATTCTGCTTGAAGATAAACCAGATTATAAATCTGTTCAAACGATTAATACTCTATTGGGATCATTAATTTGTGGTGGAGAACTTTATAACCTCGTTCAGCTAATTGAAGACTTGGCTACAATCCTTTCCCTAAGTAAACCAATGATTAGACATGAAATTTTCTCAAAAGTCGGTAGGATTAGATTAAATCCATTTACGGATCTTTTTGAGTTATACGGACTTAAACCGCTGAGACGGATGGAAAGAAACTATGTTGAATTCAAAAATACTTACCAATACATCATAGATTATAGTGGAATCGAATCTGAATTGGTCTATAGAACCTACGGCATCTCTTACTTTGAAGGATTGATCACTCTTCATGACTTGTTTCATAACCACATTAAGTACTTGTCCAGACTAATAACAGTACCGAAAGTTTCTCCTAAAGACATTCGCAATGAAACAGAAGAGTACATTAATTCCCGAGTAAAAGAACTTCAAGAAATTCTTACAAATTTAGACGAAGTAATTGAAAAGATTTTACTCGATGCGAGAACTGTTGTACAAATAAATTTAGCTATAATGACTCTAATGGCGAGTGTGATAATTTCCATACTGTCGTTTTTTGTTTAGCTCGATTAATATCATCTACAAGATATCAGCATATGCAGTTCAAACGTCCTACTGCGGAAGAATAAATCAAGCTTGCTTCTTTTCTAAGGCGAATTAGCTTGAGAAGGAAATTCTTAAAACCTTAGAATAATAGTTTGACAGAGAATCAACCGCCTATTCATATGGCCTTCTATCTTTCCATCTGCCTTTGGTCTTGACACTGCGTTTTTCAAAAGTCTTTTCCTCTAGCTCCATGAGGTATTGTAGGGGATAGATTTACATTGACCGTAGTGAATTGTAGAGCTTCGTGATTGGTGAAGGTGGAACCCTATAATCACAAAATCGATTAAGCAACACTATAAATTTCTCCACGGTGCGATTGCTTCTAGATATTCTCTAAATGAAGCTGCAAGCAACGATGAAACTAGAGACCAGGCAATTTTATGTAGGTCAAGTGATGAAATGATAGATTGTAGCCATAAGTTTAATCCGAAAACCACGAAGAAGAATGCTAAATCCAACATGCATTCAGTTAAGGCATTAGTTGGCAAAGGAATGTTAATGAACTCCTCCTTTTTATGAAAATAGAGGGTCGAGAAAAATATAAACGAATAACGTACTAATAAAAGAGCTGCTGGAGCTGTAAAAGCAAGTATAACAATCATATTGTTGAAGAGGCTCAATATACGTTCAGAAGAGAGTAATACGTTTCTTGTACATAAACTTAGCATAAATTCTGATGTAAGTGTGTGATCTTCTATACTTTGTGAAACGAAGATGTTGCGGTCTACCATATACTGAAGGATTAAATTTAACAATGGAAAGCTGGCACGCCACATGATTATGAACACCGTCGAAATTAAAATTCCCGCGGAAAAGACCGCCTTGATATATCTAAAGAGGTTTTTAATATGTTTGAGGTTGATTTCTTTCTTCGCTATTATTTTCTTCCAGCTTTTAAAATACACCAAGCTAGCAATATAACCAAAATACACCGAAACAAACAAACCCATTAAAACAAAACATACTGGAAATGAAAGCTTTAGACAAAGATTTGGAAAGAAGGGCAGCAACCCATTTAATATCATTGAAAGTAAAATACATAAAGCTACGAGAATAATGCTTTGAGGAGATTTAAGAAGTGTTATTAAAGGGTCATAGATAATTTTGCTAAATTTTCTACGCGCACTCGAGTCAGGGAAACATTTGAACTCGAGTAACAAGCAGAAGAAATGAAAAACAAATAATGATAGGTTAATGATTGTAAAAATGATGATCATTAGGAGCATGTCAGCTGTAATGAGCCTGTAGAGGTAATCTTCCCAAATGATACCCACGAAGGGAAGGTGAATAAAAGAGGGGGATAGATTGTAAAAATAGAAAAAACTGTAAACTGTAAGCATAATTACCATGGTTATAATTAACATTATTTGGAGTACTGGTATGGGTTCTCTTGGGCATATAGCCCTCATATTTTGAAAACAACATATATCTTATCCGATACATTAGGTCATCAATGGTTAACCTTAAGGGAAGTGGTAGCGTAACGAATATTATGATAGCTATAAGCGCTATCTTAAACCATTTAAATGCATATTTGTGATCAAGGGTCTTTACAAAAAATCTTTGAGTTAATTCTATATGCACATTTACATCAGTAATTCTTGGATTAATCAAAACTAGATGATAATCGCCCCATACATCTTCGGGTAAAAACGTTAGCTTAACACTATTCACGCGTTCTCTAGAAATGATCCCATTAGCTATGGATTTATTTCGCCAATGTTTAAATTGGGCGTCATTCATAACGTAAAGATTTATCCTAGCGTCATTTTCTGTCTCCAATCTGATATCTATTGCGCGGCTCACTAAAGGCTGAATATCAGGTTTGGATTCATTTCTAGTGCACTGCTTAGCGGTCAGATTTACTAGGTAGATTTTATGGCTATCCTAAACCCATTAGTTATAGGATGGAAGCTTGAAGTATTGCTTAAGAGTTGTCTTAAACTTGGAGATATAGTTCATGCATAGATTCCTAAACCGATGCGACAAACCTAAGTAACATCTAACGCCTTAACAAATGAATAACATGAGATATGTTGAAAATCATGACCATTTATCTCGGAAAAGAGCCGAGAAAATACGAATTTGAAGGACCTTATTCAATTAAAGAATAGGAGCCACCATATAGAGCTGCTATATATTGTATAGTGATGAGACCCGGCCCCAAAAATAAACCAAATGAGATTGTTATACCTAGTCGTCTCCTCCCTGTATACCGGCTGCTTACCTCAGAATTGTCATCTAGCTTTATATACTATCATTCGTGGGGTCTTGTCTCAAAGCATCACCTAGCGTTATCGTATTTTAGGGTGGTTAATGAAAATTATTTAAACTAAAACTGGTTAAGATGAAGATGTATGAAAAAAGAGTTAGCAGTAATTAGCGGTAGTTTTGGGGTATCACTAATATCAGTTAGTTTATCAGCATTACCACATCTTATCCTAGAACTACAAATTATATCGAATAACGTAAGCGAATACATTAGTAGCCAAAATCTTCAGTTCTTCGGACTTATTATTATTCTTCTGTTAATGGGTGTGGCATTTTTTCTCACGGGCGTGTTTACGGATAAAAAACCTGCCAAGCTACTTGGATATCTAAGCATGTCACTTTACGGTGGCGTATTAATAATAATGCTATTCGTCATTGCTCTCTCTTTAATTGCAGTAGTAATAGACCAAGACTTCATATTCTCAACAATCTTCACTCTAGGCATTATAGCATCTGTCGCACTTGGATTCTCAGCCAACGATTTGTGGAAAAATTATGGCGAAGATGAGCCGGTATCTAAGTCGAAGATAATAGCTTTATCAGGGTTTGCAATCTTATGTTGCATATTGATCTCGCTGATCATGTGGATAAAGGAAATTAGCAATGTGGAGAGTTCTAGTATGGATGTATCTTTGGCTTCCATGTGGTTCGCGGCCTCAACCATACCATATATCATCGCTTCACTTGGATTTGTAATGGCGATTCCAGCTTCTCCGAAAAGCTCCGAATTTCGTTTCTCAAGCAAGGTAAACCTAGATAAGGCATATGAGGTGGATCAGTATCTAAGCTCTCTGCCTCAGGGAGAATTAACCATGTATTGCCGTTATTGTGGGAGGATGATTCCGGCTGACTCTGTTTACTGCATCTACTGCGGGAGGAGATTAAGATGAGCTATCGCGTGATCGCACCTTTCCTGATCTTTGCCGTCATTACATACTTCCTCTTTACGGGAATAGGATTATCGTATTATGCTACTAAAACAGTATCTCAGCAAATTACGATAGAGCTAATAGCTCCAGTAGATTACTCAATAGACCTTCTCGAAGGCGCCTTAGAGATTAAGACCTTAGCGGCCATAAAAAATGATGCTTCATCGCAGATTGAAGTAGAGAGTGGATCCTATGAAGTGTAC
>CBDULE010000085.1:0-5382 GCA_965367995.1 uncultured archaeon
TTTGACGATTTAACAGAAATAATCATTTCTAGAACGAGGTCATTAGGAGAGGGAGGCCAGCATCAATCAAAATATGCTAGAGTAATTGCCGCGGCAATACAGAGTGCAACTAAGGAAGTTGAAGATAAATTACAAAAAGCAAATATTGGATATGATATTTTCCGTCATGAAGGAGATTATGGTTTAAAGAGTGCTAAAATTCTGGCTTACGCTCCTTTTTCAAAGGTTAAGAACATTATTGGAGAATATCATGGCTCACTATTTAGAATAGAAATTAGGCCGGTTGAGCATCAAAGGTTAATATTCCTAGGTCATAAACGCCTAACTCTGTCAAAGAGGTACATAATTTGCGGAATCGATCCAGGAGAAACCGTAGCTATAGCAGTATTAGACCTGAATGGTAAACCACTCAAAATCATAAGTAAGAAGTTCATGGCTGTATCCGAGATCCTTGAAGAAATATATGAGCTTGGTAAACCAATAATTATAGCTGCAGATGTTCCGAAGACCCCTCAATTGATAGAGTTTTTAGCAAGCAAAACCGGAGCTATTATGATCAAGCCTCAATCGACGCTTTCAAACGTTGAGAAGAACAATATTGTGAATGAGCTTGGTTATGAGGTATCAAACGTTCATGAAAGAGATGCACTTGTAGCAGCTTTTTTAGCATACAATAAGTATAAGCCTATGCTTCAAAAAGTGGATAAAATCCTTTCATACCTACCATTGAGGCTCGATAGTGACGAAATAAAAAAGGATGTGATATTTGGGCTTTCGATTAAAGAGGCTATTCAGAAACACTTCTGGAAGGAAATAAATAAAATCATTGAGCTTAGAAGTGAAAAATTTCAGGAAAGAAAGAGTGCAAGAGAGAAGAAACTTTTGGACAATATTAATAAGCTCTCTAAACGTCTTGCAGAGTCATATGCTGAGCGAGATAAATTGTTGAAAAAGATTGATGAGCTTAGAAACGAAATTAGTTTGAAGAACAGTGAGATTAGAAAGCTTCAAGATATTATCGATCGACTTCAAATGGAGAAGAGGAGAATTTCTGAAGAGGAGATAAAGAAACTCGGAATAATTAAACTGAGAGAGTTAGAAGAACAAAACCGTTCATTAAAAGCTCTAGTTAGAAAACTTAAAGCTGAGATTGTGTTCCTTCAGAATGTAATAAACAATCTGCAGAAGATAATAATGAAGAATCCTGATGAAATTGTTATCAAATCTCTAAATGCTTTAACAATGGATGATATTGAATTATTAGAAAGTACTTACCTTATAATGCCTGAAGATGTCATTATCATTCATTCATGGGAGAGAGCTAGTCAAAAAGCGCTTAGATATCTCAAAAAGAAAGGCGTTAACATAATTATAGCACTGGATGAACCGCCTAAAAGCATAGTCGAAGAATCTAAGAAAATAGAAATAAATATCATATACCCAGAGGATTTTGAAGACATCAATCTTTCTGGCGATATTATCATAATTAGCAAAGAAGTCCTAAATAAAGCTCTCAGAAGGGCGGCTAGAAGGGAAATGTCTGATATTGATGCGATGTATGATTATTTAGAGGAAATTGTTGCAGATTTGAGAAAAAGAAAAATTTCCAAGGAAAAAGCAGAATAGATTTCTTTCAATATTTTCTCCTGTAATATATAACTCCAGCTATGAAAACAACTATTACCAGTAAAATACTAATAATTGTAGCCCAAGGAATTTTTGGTTTCGGTTTTTCCTTATAGATACTCTCAACTTTAAATTCTACCCTCTCAAAGTCAGAGCCGAAATCCGATATAATGCTGACATTTATTTTAAGGAATCTAGAGCCATTTTTCAATTCAATTTCGAAAGTCATTGGTTCAATACTACTTACTTTTTTCGAGAGATGCCCCGTTTGAATTGTATTGTTTTCCTTATCTAGGACGATATATTCTAATGAGACATTAGCTTTACCTATACCCCTTAAGAAAAATACTGTGACCTTTGCTATCTTTGTCTCAAAAAGATTGTAGCCAAGAATTCTATCAATCTTATATCCAGCAATTCTGTAAAAGTTTTCATTTCCAAGCGTATCCGCATCAATTAAGTAATCAATAGCCCTTTTAATTGAATCGATTCCTACAGATTTCCAGACAATCATCATATTATAAATTCCAACGATAACGGGATACATATTTGATAATCCTAGGGACTCCGTAAGATTATCCCCGTTCAGCTTACTATCTTCTAAACTAACTATTTTGGCGTTTAGAGGAAGTTCTGTAACATTAAGTTTATTGGAAACATCTACTAAATAAAAAGAGATTTCCGTAGATTCATTAATCATCCCATAAATCGTGGATAGTAAATTACTGTCACTGAAATTCCCAATTATTAAAATGCTTAGAGAACCTAATTCATCTTCTGATATTTCTCCATCTTTTGTCTTTAAGGTGATGCTATGTACTTTCCCATATATAACCGTGCCTTCATATTTAATGCCCGCATTAATAAAGTCTAGCAATGCTCCTGCCACAATATGACCAGAATAATTGTATGTGCTGGCATTGTCTATCCAATAAAAGTACAGTGAATAGGCTTTAGAATAAGCAGATTCATTTAATTCCTCCGAAGTATTGTATAGCATTATATATTTGTTCCAATTGAGAACTTTAACGTCCTCTATATCCTGTAGTGTTATTTCTCCTCCTTTTAATAAATCATAGATCGTCAAAAGATAATTATCAATCGTTTCAAAAGATAATATCGTCCCGTTAGATAACGTAACATTCACTACTATCATGTTTTTTGTTTGACAAACTTTAATTCCTTCATTAACATGATTGCTAACTATTTTGTGCGAAAAGAAGATACTCAGAAGTAAAAGCAGAATTATAATTACATTTTTTCTCATCAACACTCTCCTCGGTTAGTATATTGTTCGTTTTAGTTTTCGTTCGATTTTTTCAAGTTTTCTATTAAGTTCTGCTACACCTTTGATAAGTTTATTATTAAGCGCTAGTAAATCCTGTATAAATTCGTTAAGCAGGTTACGAAATTCAATTATATCTTTTACTAATTCCTCTATTTCTTTTACTCCTCTACCGCTTATAATTTCCTCCTTTGCTGGCTGTGCTGGCGCTGTAGAAGAGGGCTGCATTACTTCTTCTACCGGTTTAGCTATGACCTCCTCTTCAACCTGTAAAGGCGTTAAAGGTTTTTGTTCAACAGCTTTCACAATTTCTTTTGGCCGAGTAATGGTTTCTTTAGGTACTTCCTCTTCCACAGCAGCCTCTTGTGGCAATTCTTTGTGAGCCTCTATAGATGTTTCAGCGAGAGGTAAGGTTTCCATAATTTCGGCTTCAGAAACGCTTTCAAGTATTTCTTTTTTCAACATTTCTATCTCTTCTTTTGATATCAATTCGATTTTTTTCTCCTCCTCTATTTCAGGTATTTCTTCAATTTTCTCAACAGGGGCCATCGGGATTTCTACAGCTGCTTTAACCCCTGCCGATGATAATATTGTCTCAATTGTAGCCGCGCTAAGTTTTGTTCTTGTCAACCATAACAGAATATTAATAAATAGTCTCGCATTTGAGTAATTTTTCATGTATTCATCGTCGAAAATTTTGTATGAGCCAACTACAACTATCCGCCCGTTCCCATATCTAGCAGCTACAACAATCGGTAACTCTCCTCTCTTAGCACTTTTAGAGTATAGGACTATTTCTGTCGTCACTCTTTTTTTAACTAGAAAGGAGCATCCCTCCACATAGTATATTTCATAAACATCTTCAAGCAAGGAATGTTTCTCTGAGACTTTTAACTTTAGTTCTAGATTGCCATTTTCATCAGCTACTTCGTCACATCTTATGTAAATCCCAAGCGGTTCGAGAATTTCTTGCAAATTATTATTTAATCTACAATCGCCGCCAGATGACAGTAAAACCAACAAATTTAAACCTCTCAATATGTTATCCAGGATTATTCTAATTTCTTTCGCCGTAAATTTGTAATTAACTTTCGCGGGTATTATGAGAAGCTTAATCTTCTCTAACTCCTCATCTGTATATTCCTCTATTTTCTCAATCCTAAAGTTCATATGTTCGATGATACTTCGAATCACTGTAAGGTTTGTATCTATGCTTCCAAGAACGGAATTTTGGTCTATACCGATAGGATATATTCTGACAGACATCTAAGCACACCCATTAAGAATAAAATTCCTAGTAATTATTCGCAATCAATTCGAAATTTAAGAATTCTTTTTTGGATTATTTTCTTTTGAATAAAATCATTTAAGAGGATTCATAGAATAATAAGTCATTAATTCTCATAACCGTTAAAATTACCTCTTTAGCTTTCTTTTTAACATTGCTCGCAAGCGATTCTAATTTCTTTCTTTCTTGAAGAAGTTTTTTCCGTAAATTATCATTCTGAAAAGCCATGAAAACACGTTTAAATCTTCTCACTATCCTCCTTATTTCAAGATCCTTGATATCCTCATGAATAACAATAGAGAAGGATATATTATTGCCTTTTCCGAGTTTCTTCCAACTCCCCGATGACACAGCCCGAAGTATTGATGGTTCATCCTTAAGAAATATGTCTGACAAGTAAACTAATTGCAACAGCTCTTCACTTACCTTAATCTTTGGCTCTATTCTAAAAATTGCATTTATTAATTTGTTTCCTAGGGGAATGTATTTTATTTCTACTGTAAAAGATTCGTCTTCTATTCTTTCTCCAGGTAATTTCGTTGTTAATGCATTACTTAGCGATTTGATAATATTTAAGTGATGATCTATCGATCTTATTATTCCCGAGATCCTATCAATAGTTCTCTCTCTTTGCATTAAGCTCATTTTACTCAACTTAAAAAGCTAAAAGTAAGAATCTTATCTTATTTTAACTTTTGATTCTAGAGGCTTTAAATGTTCAGGTCTTGCAATCACATATTTAACTTTATTTAAGTCCTTAATTTTGACTACGTATGCTCTGCCTCTCTTCTCGACAATCTCTCCTGTTTTACCATGAAATCTTGGGTGTGGCATGCCTTTATGAAAGCTTGGCTCTATGACGATAGCAACTTTTTCGCCAATTTTGTATTCGTATAGAATTCTACTAATCGGAATTTTTCCTCTATATCTAGGATGTTTCCTTAAAATTTGTCTAGTTCCCGATCTAAAACCTTTGGAATGCTTCATTGTTCTCCACCTTTCATTAAATATCGTTGAATTGCATTTAGCATCCTATATAGCTTCTTTTCTGAGATTCTCTTAGCTAAAACTGACTTAAGACCATATATAAGTGATTCCTTATCTCTTAAGAATAAATTTAAACTTTTAAGGAAAGCCTGTCTCTTATACACATCTCCGAGCCCACGAGACCTCTCTACATCTC
>CBDULE010000086.1:0-5320 GCA_965367995.1 uncultured archaeon
TTTCAAGCAGAAGACGGCATACGAGATGTAGAGAGGTCTCGTGGGCTCGGAGATGTGTATAAGAGACAGAGCATGAAGGTAATACTCACCCACGACATTGACTCCATTAGCAAACCCTTTAAGCACATATGGGCAAGGAGAAGAAGATTTAGTATTAAGGACTTATTTTTGGCAGCGTTTAGGTTAAAAAACATCTACAATAACATCGAAGATGTCATAGCTATAGAAGATAAGTATGGCTTTAGATCGACGTTTTTTGTCCCTACAACCTTATTCAATCTATTTGATATTATAGACATTCTCAAGAGAATAATTAAGGAAGGCTGGGAAGTACAATTGCATTATGTATACGAGAGCATTCAGCCAGAAGGATTATTCCGAATGCAAAAGAATTTCTTCGAAAAGAACTTAGGGAAAGTTTTAGGAGTGAGAACTCACATGCTGATTATCAATGAAGCATTGATTAAATTGTTTAAAAACGAAGGTCTAATTTACGATTCTAGCTATAGAATAGAGACTGCGAGAAGATATGATCCATTCTTCATCGATGAAAATTTTGTTGAGATTCCTATAGGGATTATGGATGCCGATTTATTCGGAAGACTTAAGCTTAACGAAAAAGATGCGTGGAAATATATACTGTGGAAAATAAGGAAAGCTGAAGAAGAGAATGCCGAATATTTCACCATTCTATTCCACCAGGAGTCCTATCGCATGAAAGGAGGTCGCTTGTACAAAGATTTACTCAAATTTATTGCTGAGAGAGGTTATGAAAGTATGAGATGTATTGATACTGCGACATTTCTAATTAGACGATAAAACTAATTTTTACCTTCCCAAATAAAAACTGTTAAAAACATTTCATAAAGTTTCATTGAGAAAATCTAGATTAATGCAAGAATAATTCGAAACATTTCTAATAGTAGCGGTTATTCTCTTAGTAACAGTCGTATTTCCAATAAAATTGTTCTTTATCAATAAGGTTTTATTTGAATATGCATATAATGCCATTCTGTCATATCTCGCTATTATTATGTATCCATCCGGCACATAACCATATACATCGCATGTCGTATTAACAATATTAATGCCCAACGCCTTAAGAACATCAATCCATAAGAATGTAGAATTGCACAGAAACCAGACTACAAGGACAATAGTATAATTCTCCAAGAGATTATAAATGACAATCTTAAAGTCAGTAAATTGCCTCTTTATAATGACATTCTTAGCAGTCAGATTAATCCCGGCAGTATATGCGGCAGAAATAAGCTGATGGTTGACTATAAGTGCTGTTGATTTATTCAGCATGGTTTTTGCCTTAGAGAAGAGTACTCTAGCAGCTTTCATATCCCTAAAATAAAATGGTCCTTGAAGCATTCCAGGAGGTCCCCAAATGCCTAAAGAAAGGTTAGGTATAGGATATATCGTCAGCCCATCAAGAACTGGCGATATTGTGTAATTAATGGCTAAAATAATTACAATAGCCCTATAGAGCTTCTTCCTATCAGAAAAAACAAAGACGAGATAAGACAAGGGAATAGCAGCAACAATGACAAGCCTATAGCCAAATATGGTAAAGAATGAAGCAAAAACAGGAATAAGAAAGAAGGATATCATCTTTTTATGATTTCTAAAGATGTTAATAGGATTGTTTTTGACAATTTTTTTAATGTCTATGAGCAATAGGATTAGTAAGGGCGCGAAAGCCCAGATTACGAACTCAAATAGTTCGAAGCCTATGGGAAACGGTGAAGATATAATTTGAGGTTGTTTGACGATAGTAATGCTACATAGATATGCTTTAAGTTTAAGACCGATTATGATTAGCCATGTAAAACCACTAAGAATGTTTAAAATGAAATAATTCTTGTTTCTTTTCATAAGTTCTGGAAGCGAGTAGGAGAATATAAAAGGAAATGATAATGGATTTGATAACGATGAAAGGATACCAAAGATATATGACAATATATCCCTTCTCTCAATATAATATAATGACATGAAAACAAAAACCAATGCTAACGTATTTCTGTGGAAATCCCATGTTAAACGAAGAACCACAAAATAAAAGAATGTTAAAAGAGACGCTTCACATGCTTCCTTTTTATTAATATTATTCTGAGCCAAATAAAATTTATAGAGGGAATAACCAAGAAGACCGCTAAGAATAACTGCTAGAATTTTAATGCTTATAATTATTTCAAAAATTTTTGCGAAGAGATAGAGGACATAGTAATATAATGGAGCATCATCAAAAAATGATATTAAATCTCTTTGAAAACTAAATACTTGAAGCATATAATAAACATAGCTCGTGTTAGTATCATAACCTAAAGGAAATTCTGGATATAGGATCTCTAAAATAAACCGATAAAATGCTGGAATCAAAAATGATATTACTGAAAATTTTTTATCTTCACTATTAGTCATCCTTCTTCACTACAAGTATAATTGAAATCCATGAAAAATTTTTTAACATTAAACAATTTCTCTTCCAGAAAGGCTTCATAAAATTCCTATACAAATGATTTTTATAAAGTTTTAGGCAATGTTTTAAAGCTATCCACCTCAATTATTAAGTGTTTTTCCATTTATATGGATTCCCAAACTTTTCATAGTGAGTAAGCCTCTCAACAGGAATTCTTGGAGGCATTTTTGGAATCCTCTTTGGTCTCCCAATAGGAATTATAGCCATCGGTCTAACATAATTTGGTAAGCCAAGAATCCTACGAACTTCATCCTCATCAAATGCACCTACCCAACATGTTCCATAGCCTAAAGCGTAAGCTACGAGAAGGAGATTTTGAATAGCAGCCGCAGTATCTTGAATCACATAAAGGTTTTCTCCTCTAGAACCATAGTAAATACTTGTTCTAGGTATATTAGCACAAACAACAATAACAATAGGAGCTTCTGCAATAAACATCTGAGAGTAAGCAGCTTTAGCCAAGGCTTTCTTCTTCTCCTCAGATTTAACAATTATAAACTCCCAAGGTTGGAGATTCCCAGCGCTAGGAGCATAAGTAGCATATTTTAGCATCTTATATAGATCCTTTTCATCAACAGGCTCATCCTTATATGCACGGACGCTTCTCCTTCCTTTTATCGCCTCGAACAAGTCCATATTTAAACACACTCAGTAGAGGTCAGCATCATCATTAAAATATCAGAGAGAGCGCTCTCATCATTAAACATCTTAATGGATAATACTATCTTGCATGTAGAATTTATATTTATCTTTACGCAGGCTAAATAAAAACTTACTCTCTTGGTATAATTATTGTTGTATTAGTCCTTCTCATCCCTTTCTTTTTAAGCTTTTCAAACAGATTTTTAAGCACCATAAACTCTTCTGTTTCATACAGGATAATGCCTTCATCCAACGCGTCATAAATTGTTGGATTTCCGTTCTTGAGCATTCTTATAGCTTCCTCCAATGTATATGGATGAGGCTCTATGGGAATTTTAACATCCTTTAAAATATCGAGAACTTCCTTTAATCTTTCGAGATAAGGAGATTGAAAATCAGCAATTATTAGAATATCATAGTCACTCCAGGGTGTATAGTCTCCCCTAGCTCTTGAACCAAAAAGAATAACCGCGATTAAATGATATCGCATCTTTAATATCTCAATAACTCTGTTTAAAATCTTAAAGTCATTCTTCATAGATTCTCTTCCTCACAAATTCTATTAGAAGTTCAGCACATCTTATCGCTCTTTCTGAAGTGTATGAATCATAGGCTTCATGGGGGGTACCGGATGGATGTGCATTAGGATATCTAGAAGGAATGTAATGCCTATCAAGTTCCCTAGCACATACTAATAAATCATCTTCCGCACTTTCATTCGTTCTTTCCAAGTATCTCATCAATAAAACTCTAACACTATGACCCCACGGTGCTTCATTAATTCTATATAACAGTGCTTTTAACGCTTTTTCTGCAGCTTGTTGAGAATAGAATGCTGCCGCGTTATATCTCCTCTCCCTATGAAGGATTTTTGCCGTTTCCAAATCCCATAAGGCTTCTCTAAACCATCTATCGAACTCTCTTCTTATACAAATCACCTAACTTATCAATTTACATATGGAGATAATTAGAAGCATTTTTCGTTCATAATACCATTTATTAACGCATATGCATTCTACTACAATAAAGCTAATCCTTAGCAAGAACCTCCTCATAAATCTTTAATGCTTTATCAACAACTACATCATAGCTAAATTTCTTCTCTATTAGCTCCCTGCCCTTAGCCCCCATTTTATCCCTTAAAGAATCGTTCTCAAGGAGGTATAAAATTCTATCAGCTAATGCTTCATAGTCCCCCGGCTCAACAACAAATCCTGTTATACCATCAACAACCATTTCCTTTACATCGCCAACGTTTGTAGCGACCACAGGAATTCCACAAGATGCTGCTTCTAAGCAAACGGTAGGAGCTCCTTCCATATATGAAGGAAGAACAAGAATTCCCGTTCTCCTATAGATATCAATTATCTTAGTATGCGGTATATGGCCTATGATTTCAACCGGAAGACCAGACCTCTTAATCACATTTAACATCGTTCCCCTGCCAACTATAAGAAGCTTAACATCTTTAATTCTCTTAAAGATTATCCTAAAAGCCCTTATTAAGTCAGGAATGCCCTTCCAATCCTCAAGCTTACCGATGTAAGTCACAACTCTATGATTAGAAGGAGAGCATCCTTTAAATTTCTCAGTATCAACAGCATTTGGAAGCCATTCAGCATCAACACCAAACTTCTTTCTGATGAGAGGAATATCGCTCTTAGAAACGCTAAGAACCTTATCAGCCCTAGTAACAGTATAAGCTCCAATATATGGATCATAGATGGCCTCCTTGAAAATTAGCTTAAGAGGACTAATCCCCCTCCAATAATATTGAAGACCACCATGAAACTGGAGAACATAGCGAAGATTTTTGAATCTTTTAAGAAGAGCAACGACATTGGATACGATAAACGCATAGGAGTGAACGTGAATAATATCGAAATCCTCACGCATAAGAGGAGAAGCAAGATTAACGATTGGGTTCATGCCAAGAATAATCGCATACGTCTTTAAGAGATGAATTTTAACATTGTCAATGACTATATTTCTCTCAAACTTACCACCAGAAGCAGCATAAAGATGAACATCATGACCTCTCCTAGCGATTCTCTTCGCAAGCTCATAAGCGTATACGGCAGAGCCAGAAGGGTAAAGAGGTGCCCAAAACGCAGTCACCATTGCAATCTTCATCGTTAAGTCCCAGAAGGAATGATTACTCAATCTGATTCTTAATGAAATAATTTATTA
>CBDULE010000087.1:0-5301 GCA_965367995.1 uncultured archaeon
CCTATAATTTTTATTTTATCTCCAAAAGCTTTCTTGAGAGCGATTGAAATTCCAGAAATTAGACCTCCGCCTCCTATGGGAATGACTGCAATATCTATGTCCCTTAAATCCTCTAAGATTTCTAAACCTATAGTTCCTTGACCAGCAATTATGTACGGATCATCATATGGATGTATAAAAGTGAGACCTCTCTCCTTAGCTATTTCTAGGGCTTTCTTAAGTGCTTCATCAAATGTTTCACCATATAATATTACTTCCGCACCATAATTCCTCGTTGCCTCAATCTTTGCTAAGGGAGCAAAAATTGGCATTACAATGACTGACTTTATCCCTAACATACTAGCAGCATACGCAACTCCTTGCGCGTGATTTCCAGCAGAAGCTGCTATTACTCCTCTTTTTTTCTCTTCCTCAGTTAAATTAGAAATTTTAAAAAGGGCACCTCTAACTTTAAACGATCCAGTTTTCTGCAGATTTTCCAATTTAAGGTAGATTTTTGCGTTAGTCATTCTTGAGAAAGTTGCAGATAAGTCGAGAGGAGTTCTTTTTATATATTTACTTATCGTTCTTTTTGCTTCTAAAATAAGAGGAAAAATTTTATCAATCCAATTCGACAATAAGCCTCAGCCTCACTTGATTTTGTGAAGAATACCATAATAGTATTAGTCTTTCAGCATTTTAAACTAATTCGTAAGTAGAATAAGAATTCAAGAAATGATTAAATAATCCTAATAGCTATTTCTTCAACGTGCTTTGCGAAGTTAGTATCCAAAAGCTTTAATGGGTTGCCAAGAGCATCCTCTACTGATGGATCAAATGGTATATTGCCCAGATAACTAACTTTAAATTTCTCAGCTAAGCCTTTTAGTTTCTCACTTTCAGACATATTTTCAACGAGTCCGAGAACGTTTAAATCCTGCTCTTTTAATAATCTTAGCAGTCTAGATACTGTCTCTATAGATAGAGCTGAGGGAGTGGAAATCACTATAAATTCCTTATTATCAATGAACTTTATTACATCCAGGACATCATCACCAGAACCTGGAGGCATATCAATTATCAGTACTTCTGTATCATTCCAGTTTGTTATTGATAAAAGCTCGAGGATAACATTGGTTCTATCACTTCCCCTTAAAGGCGCTGGATTCTCTCCGAGAAAGAAGATGATGCTGAGAAACCTTACATCGTGGATTTTAGGAGGAATTATACCCTTTTCTTCCTCTGGGTAAACATCTCTAGCTCCTAATACAACATGGCACGTTGGCCCTTGAAAATCCATGTCAAAGAGACCTACATTTATACCCTTTTTCGCTAATACTAAAGCAAGCGTCGATGAGAAAAGCGTTTTTCCTACGCCTCCTTTCCCACTAAGGACAACAAAGATCCTCTTAACTTTGCTTAATCTCTTTTTCGCTCCAGCAATTCGGGGGTCAATCATCTTTTCTCAACCTCTATTTCTTTTATGTAAACGCCTCTTCCTTTAACTATTTCATAATCAGGAGAACCGCATCTGGGGCATCTTATGAACGAGTGAGAAAGCTCTGGTATAAAGTGAATTGATTCCTTAGTAGCTTCATCAAGTTTATCTAATGTATCTCTAAATGACCACTCATAACCACAGGAATTGCATTTAAATATAGCTTCTTCCTCCTCAATAACTATCTCAGCTTCGACGTTATAAAGCTTTTTGAGCTCCTCAAGGGCGAGTTTGAATATTTCTAACTCGATTTGCTGGAGTTCTCCAACTACAACGACTATCTTCTTTATCTTTTTACCATTAGCATAATTCAACGCTGTAGTTAGGACAGAATCTGCTAGAGCCCATTCATGCACATCAAGCACCATAATGAATAAGTCTGTGGATTATGACAAAATAATTTAATTCGCAATGATATTTTGAAGCTTTAAGCTATATAGATGGTGTTGCTCTTGTCGAGATTTAAAAACCTATTCATATCTTACTTTGGTTCCAAGCTTTGGGTTAATTTCATCAAATTGCTTATATATCATCAAATTAGAGGGCCAATAGATCCATCAATAGACGAAGAATCTCCAGTCTTTAGCTACTATTCAAAACCTGTTTATGAGCTAGGAATTAGAAACAGTAGATTCGCTTCAGCAATTACTCCCGACTCCACAATATTTACTGGCAGTGGAGAATACATCTTTTTCATAGGAAAGGAATTAAGAAAATTTAAGAGAAGGATTTGGACACTGTATAAGGGATACCTCCCCCTCTTCATCTCTAGTATTAGAGATGGACCCGTTGAATATGAGATCAGAGTATTTCATTACTGGTTGGATGAAAAAGAGAAGATAAATGCTAATTTTGTTAAGGTAGTGATAAGAAACATAGGGAATTCTTCAGAGGACTACTCTTTTGGAATAGGATATTCATTTATGTTAACATCAGATCATAGGCCTATCAGCTTGAAAAGGGATAAGTTCACAAAACCTAAAATTGAATTCAAAGGCAATTATGCTATAGCTAATGATAGGATAATCTATTATCTTAACAAGAAGCCTAATAAAGTATTTGCAAGAATTAATGAACCTTACTCTTCACCATTCATTCTAAAGAGAAAAAATGATATCGTTTGCATTAGTGTTTTCGAAGGAAGATTGAAACCAGGAGAGGAGAAGGAGATTACTTTTATAATTCCCCACTTTGCTGTTAATGAATCAAAGCTTGACCTTTTCAAGATATCCTGGAAAGAGGCTAAAAATAAGTTTGAAAAATACTGGGAAAGTTTTGTTTCTAAGGCCATGAAAATTTATGTAAGTGAGGAGAAGGTTGTTAATACCTATAAAACATCAATCATCTATGATTTAATAGCCCAGGAAGAGGTAAATGGCGAAGTAATTCAAGCGGTTAATAGATTTCAATATAATAAATTTTGGATTAGAGACTCAGCATTTATAGCTAGAATGTTCCTCGTTTATGGCTTTCCAGAAATTGCTAAAGGGATTATAAAACATATGCTTAGATACCAAAAAGAAGATGGAAACTTTCTATCTCAATCCGGACAATATGACGGCTGGGGTCAGGTCCTTTGGACGATAGGAGAATATCTCAGATTCACTAGAGATGTTGAATTTGCTAAAGAGATTTACCCAAACATTCTAAGGGCACTAAGATGGTTCATCAAAAGTATAAAAGAAGATCCATTGCATCTCATACCTTTAACGACAGCATTGGATAATGAGCAAGCAATTGGTCATTATACCGGTCATAATATTTGGGCTATAGCGGGATTGGAAAGCATTATTTTTACACTCCAATTATTAGGTAAGGAAAAGTTAAGGAGATTAGTAGAATCGCTCTTAGATGAATTTAAAAAGAATTTCATTAAATTAGCAAGACATGCATTCAAAAAAGCAGGATACTTGCCTCCTATTCTAGATTTCATAATAGGCTTCGATTGGGGGAATTTACTTCTGTTGTATCCCACCCTAATATTTGATAAGAATGATGAGATTGTTGAGAAAACTCTAGAGCACTTCAGAAGCAGGATGAGAGAATGGATTGCCACCTATGGCCCTTTGCTTCATGATTATATTGGGGAAAGGGTTGCCCAGACATATCTAGTTATTGGAAGGCAGAGAGAAGCATTAGAGATTTTCTATGGGATGTTACTTCATACTGGTTCCGCCAATGATGGTTTTGAGTTCTTCCCTGCTCCTTGGGGAGATAGGGATTATGTATTTAGAATATTTGGAAGGACTCCAATTGTGAATTATCCTCCTCACGGCTGGTTTGCTGCAAACTTCAATAATTTACTCAGAAATATGCTTTTAAGAGAGGAAAGAAGAGAGTTGCATCTATTATCAGCAATTTCTCCCGCATGGTTTAAAGAGGGAGAAAAAATAATCGTGAAGAACGCTCCGACATATTTTGGAGTGGTTGCATTTGAAGTAGATATTAACAAGGAGGAATTTAGAATAAAGATTAGAGCAAATTGGAAAGAGCAACCCGAGAGAATCGTTATTCATGTCCCCTATTTCATCGAAGTTAAAGACCTATCAACAGGAGAATTGACGAATGACAAAATATACCTTGGTCCCAATGTAGAAGAAGTGAGTGTTAAATTCTCATGGAAGATTAAGAGCGCAATTTCTTACGAGACATTTGTTAAGGTATATAAGAGACTCTATAGGGAAGCATATATGAAGAAACACTTATTCTTTAGAAAACCTCAAAAGAATAAAATCTCCTAAAGAAAATTTTGATTTATACGCTGGGTGTCGCAATGTCCAAAAAATTCCTTAATTCCATAAAACCAGAGAACATATTTTCAGCATTATTCTCAATAGTTTTTGGTGTTCTCTTAATCATAATCTCAATATTCCATATTTTGAGAGGAGATTACCTAGCTTATTTGTTCATTCCATTTAGTATTTATTGGCTCATCCTTGCCTTTTACCTTCTTAAAGTTGAAACATTCGAAAATAGTGAATCTTTTCCCATACTATCAGCAATCTTACGTAATAGGTATGCATTGATAGGCTACGTAGTAACATGCGTTCCAGCCGCGATAAGTGCTATCATTCTGTCAATTCTTTTCATAATTCATGATGCGCTAGAAAATGCATTTCTTTACTTCTTAATTTTATTCATCTACGTATTTTGCATTGAAATGATAAGAGAGTTCAGACTTAAAGTAAGAAGAGAGAAAAATGCCGATAAATCTGAGTTTGAAAAAGCTGAAATTGACAAAGAGCTTCTAGATTGATAATTTCTCTAAGAGTTAAATTTTACTTACATTTTCGGAGATAATATCTTCTAGTAGTGAAATTTTTCAAACGATGAATTATCTTTTACGAAGATATTCCGTTCAAATCAAGGTCATCAATAATGGCTCAACTAATAATAGAAATAATAGAAAATAGGTGGAATAAAGCTATAAGAAAATACATTGAGAAAATCCTTATTGCATTTGGCGATAGCTTAGTTGGCTTTCTCTCGCCATCTAATCCTAACATAACTGTCTACGACTATAATGCTATTATTGTCTTAAATAGAAAGCCAAGAAAAGATGACGTTAATCTAGCCAGACAAATAGCGAGGGAAGTAGAAAAAGAATTAGGCTTAGATGTCTTAATAGTCCCAATAGTCGTAGAAAAAGGAGACCTAATAGAAGAGGAGGCGAGAAGCCTCTTTATTAATGAATCACAAAAAAGCTGGAAAAGAGCTGTGAATGAGTATCAAAGAAGGCTACAAAAAGCATTTGGCGATAGCTTAGTTGGCTTTCTCTCGCCATCTAATCCTAACATAACTGTCTACGACTATAATGCTATTAT
>CBDULE010000088.1:0-5290 GCA_965367995.1 uncultured archaeon
AGAAGACGGCATACGAGATGTAGAGAGGTCTCGTGGGCTCGGAGATGTGTATAAGAGACAGCTGATTCTCTTGTTGAAATTCTAGCACTTGTTATAGGTCTAGCTAGCGTAATCGCGAATCCATTAACTGTAGGATTAGCTGGCCTTATATCATCCATTGGCGGAACATTTTCTATGACTTCTGGAGCGTATCTATCAGCAAAGAGCAAGAATGATATTTACACTGGAGAGGTTAACGAGATTAAAATGAAAGCGGCTGTTCTTCCTGACTCCCTTAAAGCTGATTTATCTGAGATACTTAAGGACAAAGGAGTTGAAGAAAAGCTTGTGGAGGAGATGGTCGAGGAGCTTAGTAAGAATAAAGATGCGATGGTCAATCTTGCCATAAGTTTGGGTGTAGAAGAAACTCCTGAAGATCCGAAAGAGGTAGCTATAACAACAGGAATATATTATATTTTAGGAGCATTACCAGCGATTTTACCATTCTTCATAGGGTACTTTTTCGGTCTTGACACCATTACAATAGCTATCATCGCTATTGCGATTTCCGCGATTATATCCTTTGTAGTTGGTATATTCACAGCCGTCCTATCTGGAATAAGCATAAAAAGAAAGGCTTTTGAGAACGTGCTAATTATAATTGGAGCTACAATGGCTACATATACGATAGGCACATTAGCAAAAATGTGGCTTGGCATTGAGGTATAATAGGCAATAATAAGAAACGCTTATTTATTCTTCATTTTTGAGTGGATTCAGAGGCTTTTGAAAAAATAATTATACATGTTTTTTAGATGGCCCTATCAGTATTATAAATAAAATTCTGAGAGAGATTTGTATAGAGCAAAGAAACAAAAATGTGCTTTCTAATTATTGAAGAATCATATAAAATTTGAAGGATGAAGGAGATGTTAAAAAGCATTCTTATAATTCTACTAGTGTTGCTTTCTTTTATTCCACATAACACCTCTCCGCGGAAAGAGAATATCGTTCAAATCGAGCAAACAGAGGTGTCCAAAGGTATATTTTTTGTAACTCCAGATTCTTCTTATGAAGCTCTAAAGTATATTTTTAGCCTAGCTAAGGAAAATATATGCATAATGATATATCAAATATGGCATCCAGCACTGGAGGATCTAATAGTTAATGCTGCAGATAATGGTATCTCAGTATATATAGCGATGGAGGATAACTCCTGGAATTTGAACTTTGCTTATAATTTGAGCCAAAGAAATACCTCTGGAAGAATATTTGTTAAGATAGATAATACCGAGTATTACTATCATGCAAAAGCAATATGTGTTGATAGGGAAATTCTTCTAGTTTCGAGCGAAAACTTTTTACCAACAGCTTATCCAGACAATCTTCCAACTTTAGATCAAAGACCTTATAATACTCCTAGCAGAGGTTTCGGAGCGATAATTTTTGATAGGACAATAGCGGGACAGTGGGAGGATTTCTTTCTAGACAGATTTAATAATAGGATGATTTGGTATGATGGGAGCATAGGAGAACCTCCTACAGATAATGGAGACACACAATTTGAAAGAAGTTTCGGCAATTTAACAACGACAAACTTCCAGGCAGAATTACTACTTAATCCTGGCTCATATGAGAAGATTATAGACCTAATCAACAATGCTAAAAGAACGATTTATATAGAAGCGTTTTATATGTCATTAGGATCGAGCTACGTTAATCAATTAATTGACGCTTTAAGGGCTGCTAGGGCACGAGGAGTTATTGTTCAAATAATAATTGAAGATGATTGGAATACACAATATTATAGTGCTTCTGAAACAATTGCTCAGCTTAGGAGCTATGGATTTTATGTTGCTCCCGCTTTTGATAGAATTGGCGATCCAATATTCCTGCATAATAAAGCAATGATCATAGATGATTCAATTGTTGTACTTGGCTCAATAAATTTCTCTGGGGGAGGGTTAAATGCTAATAATGAAACCGGTTTAGTGATTTATTCAACGGAAGTAGCTCAATTCTTTAAGAAGGTTTTTGAATGGGATTGGAATGCAAGTACAACACCTTACTTTGATGAGGATAAAGATGGTCTCTCCTACTATGAGGAAACAGATATATATGGGACGAATCCGAATTCTCCAGACTATGATTATGTAATTGTCCAGGAGCCACAGAACAATGCCTATATTAATAAGACGAGCTTTAAGATGCGATGGAATTATTGGATTGAGGAGAAAATTACTAAACTTGAAGTTTATTTGGACGGACTAAAGATAGCAGAGTTGCCTTCATCTACCAAAGAATTAACCTTGAGCGACCTTGAAGATCAAGAGAAGCATCATGTTAAATTTGTACCTCACGGAATAATGCTAATGAGGAGTACGGATGTTTATTTCTGGGTTGATACAATACCTCCTTCCTTAGAAATTGAAGGATTGATGAATAACTCAATAGTAGATTCTGCGTTTATAATAGTCAATGTTAGCGTTTCTGATTTAGCTCCAGATACTGTTTTTGTGTATAGGAATGGTGAGCTGATTTGCCAAGGTATCGGAATTCTGAACATTTCTCTATTAAGAGGAATGAATAGATTAGAATTCATCGCTAAAGATAAAGCCGGCAATTCGAATAGAACAGTCTTTTATATCGAAAGCACTAAAGGAACTATAGGATTAAGGATAATAAGCCCACAAGATGGAGATTTCATTACCAATCCTAATGTAAAGATTTCATGGAATGCAAGCATAAATCCCGATTATTACCTCATATATCTTAATGGAAGTCTTGTCGCTAATGTGAGTGGAAACCTAAATTCATACCTTCTAAATATCACAGATGACGGGTTATATGAGCTTAAGATAGAGGCATATATTGATGGAGAAATTGTTGATGTTCAGATGATAGAATTCTCAGCTGATGTTTATCCTCCTAATATAGTCTTTATGACAGGTAATTATACGATAATTTTTGGTCAATTAGATGTAAAATTCAGCGTGAAAGATTTCTCAAAATTCACTCTCATAGTTTATGTTAATGGTAAAAAAGTTGTCTATAGGATCTACAATGGTTACGCAGAAAAAAGCTTAGTTGTCAGCGTAAATGGTCTAGAAGATGTAAACATCACCGTTATCGCAATAGATGAATTTAATCATGTAAGCAGGAGTTTCCTAATCTTAACGAATGGATATAGGATGCTTATCTCTGTAACATTAATTGCGATAGTTTTGATATTTCTAGCGGTATTAATCATTTCTAGAGTTACTAAGAAAAAGTAAAAATCTAAGATAAAACTATTTTTTATTTTAAAGTTTGTTCAAGTTTTGGTGATCCCTTTGGGGAAAGTTGGTTATTCATCTGTTGCAATTACACCTTCCGTAGGCTCAAGAATGGGAGGTTATTCTGGTAGAGTTTATTCCAAAGGCGTGCATGATGATCTGTATGCTAGGGCTTTATACGTTTCTGATAGTAAAAGAGGAATTCTATTAATTTCTACTGACCTAGTGGGCTTCTTTCACATGACTCCTATAAGGATAAGGAAGCTCATAAGTAGAAGAACTGGTTTTCCATATGATGCAATTTTTGTTCATGCGATTCATAATCATGCTGGGTTTGATACCATGGGTATCTTTGACACAGGAGGGATGTTCTTTAAAAGAACTTTAGAATTCGATAAGCTCATTGAAATTGAAAAGAAAATAGCTTTAGCTGGAATAAAAGCATTAAAAGAAGCGAAAAACGCTAAAGTAGCTTTTGCATCCACTTTCCCAGACAAGAAAATTGCTATAGATAGGAGAAAACCGGATAGATTAGTGAAATATCCAATAAATGTAATCAAATTTGAAAGAGAAGATACTGATATTTATCTCGTCAATTATGCAATGCATGCAACGGTATTACCGAGAACAAATTACCTCTTCTCAGCAGATTATCCAGGGTATCTTGTAAGATGGTTTGAAGAGAGGGGATATAAGGCAATTTATGTAAATGGGCCCTGTGGTAATGTTAATCCATATCTTCTGAAGAAGGAAATAGATCTCATGTCTCTTCCTAAAGATATTAGGGAGAAATTGATATATGAGTATCCAGGAACATTTGAAGATGCTAAAAGAATAGGCTTCTATCTCGCTGAGAAAGCTTATAATGCTGTTAAAGATGTTGAAGCTGAAGAAATAAGCTATGTTAATTATAAGAGATTGGACTTAAGACTTCCACTCGATTATTGGTCAGCGAAGAAGAGTGTTAGTTCAAAGCTATTCCATGACTTCCTTATAAATCTGATTTTAACGATAAAGAGATTAGGACTGGGAAATTGGGTCTATTCAGATATGCACTTTAAAGGAGGCAGCAGATTTGTTAATACTGAGATAATAGGAGCAAGGATCAATGATATCTACCTTGGAGGCCTTCCCGCAGAATTTTTCGTTGAATACTATGACAAGATAAAAAGATTATCAGAGATAGAAAAATTAATACTTATAGAGCTTACTAATGATTCCTTAGGATACGTACCAAACCCAGAGGATTTAGGAGAAGGAGGTTATGAGGAGACTTTATGTTTCGTACCAGCGTTCGCAAAATACGGCCCACAACTCATATCAAGATTACTGAAAAACTTATAATTACTTTACCTTGCTCCCTCCAAATCATTTATCAATTAAAAGCTCACAAAGCTCTAATGCTCGTCAATATCTTTTAGATATAATCTTTGAAAACATCATCAGTTCTCAATAGAACATCATCTAGCTAGCTTATAATCACCCTATAATCGTTTTTATATCCCAAAGCACTCTTACCATACAAGACATAAGCATTAGAATTATGAAAAACAATGCAAAGGTAGGCCTAATGCTCAACATTAGTATTGCTCTTCAATAAGCTTTTTATCAACTCCTGTTTCTTATCTTCTGGAAGGCTTTCTACCATTTGTTTAATAAGCTCGACAAGTTTTTCGGGGCCTATGGCCTTGGCAAGCTCGCTGATACCAACAGCGCTGATCAGCTCGACAAGTTTTTCGGGGCCTATGGCCTTGGCAAGCTCGCTGATATTAACTGCATCAATGATTTTATGAATTCCAATAACTTCAACAGCCATCCTAATCTTCTCAGGACTAAGTTGGATTCTGGCCATACGAGCCACCTCCGGTTTATATAAGATGGCGAAGATATATATAAAAGTTTTAGGCGAGTACTTGCTGATTATTCTCTTGGCTGCTAAGAGACTCTTATCCCTTGAGGATGAGAATCTGTCTCTTATACACATCTGACGCTGCCGACGAATTAGACGGTGTAGATCTCGGTGGTCGCCGTATCAT
>CBDULE010000089.1:0-5220 GCA_965367995.1 uncultured archaeon
TAATGATACGGCGACCACCGAGATCTACACCGTCTAATTCGTCGGCAGCGTCAGATGTGTATAAGAGACAGCTAAATCTCTCTATGTTTTCATCTTCAGAAAGATAAGCAATAACTCCTTGGGAAAGGCTGCCTTCTGATATATAAGCTACATGTTTCATCAATCTCCCCTCTATAATTTTGAGAAGAAATCAATTATCTCAACCAGGTAAGGCTCGATATCTTTCATTCTAAAGAAGCTTAATGATTCGAATATTGCCTCTAGTATCTCTCTTTTTTCAGATAAATTTTCCTTCCAGAAATCTGTATAATTAAGAAAGAACTCCTTAACTTCAAATGGTGTAGCACCTTCTGCTATAAAATAGCGCAGGAAATAAAAGTTCCACTTACCCTCGTGTTTTATGAAATCCATCAAACAATCATCAAGAGAAAATACTAAATCATGAATGAGAGGAGATGATGCCCTAAATTGCTTGAATTTGGATCCATCAAAATGGCCTACATATACTAGTGTTGCTACAAATTTTTCGTAGTCTTCGATATCAGGATATCTCCTCTTTAACTCATCTCTTGTCATTCCTAGAGGCGTAAAGGAACCTGTTCTAGTCTCATGAATCAGTTTTAGAACCATGCCAATAGGGTAAACACCATAGGATTTTATCAGAAGGAGGGTTCCAGTTCTAACAAATTTAAATTTGTCTGGGTAAATAAAAACATCAATCTTCCCACCTTTAAGCGAAGCTACTTCGCCAATAGCATTTTGTTTTATCAATTTACCCTCTAAGCAATGGGCCATCTTTTACTCACCTCCTTTCTAGACAATAAAATTTCCTCTATTGGTATTCTAAGAATCCTCGCTATCTCCCTCTCAATAGCCATTCGATCCTCTCTCTTTAAAACAGCATTTTCATGAGCCCTTTGAAGCGGAATTGGGTAACCCATTCCTATCTCTGATGTAGCCAAAACTACGAGATGTATTTCATCAACTTTATCAGAGAATTTCATTGGAAACTCTACCCTAAGAATGTTATTTCTTGATATTTTCACATAGAACGAGATTATCTCTAACCCATGCTCTTTAAGGTACTTAGAACCAACTTTCATCAACGGAGTTCTCTCTCCTTCTCGTAGATATCTATCTAGAAGAAATCTATCGCTAAAAATGATTAATTCATCAATGGATACCCCTTTATACGCCGCTATCCCCCTTAGAATGTCCGCAGCTCTTGTATAAAAAATACCAATAGGTATCGCTCCACATCTCTCTATTTCTTCTAACAATTCTTTAGTTTTCTTAATCATGTTGTTCCTTCTATCAACACTCCAACTTCCTGTATATGCCATATTAAGAGCCTCATCAAGCATAAAGATTTTAATAGAACCCTCTATCTTATCACATATTTCCCTTACAACTTTTATCTCCAACTCCCTCAGCTTTATCCTAACATCCAATTTTTCACTCTCTTCATAAAAGACATCAGCTATGTTGCCAGCCTCTCCTCTTCCCCTCGCATAGTTATAAATCCAATAACCAACATTTCCAACAGCTAGGTTTATCCTTAAATGCGGACCTAAATTAAATGAGCTTGAATCTATCGCAGCTATTCCTACATCTAACTCTTCTAATGCTTTTACATAATCCCTTGTCCTTGGAGCATAGCTTTTAACATCTTCGATAGGAAACAGAGCCGATACAAATTTATCTGACTCGAAATCTTTAGGCATCTCCTCGAACATTTTAATGTATTCGTCAAGGACGTCCATCCTTACCTTTGTTATCTCCGGCAATTTCATCCTTATTACTTCTAATATGTTAAGAATTTTATCTCCTTTAGAGAAGACAGGCATATTCTATCACTTTTCAAAAGCACTTAGAAATTCGTTCAGAAATTCCTCCTTATCAAGATCAAGAAGAACTAGAACCTCTTTTCCATCCTCTTCCTTAAGAACTCTCCCTTTATTATCAATACTAATTCTTACCTTTTCTGCTTTGTATATCTCTCTCCTTATAGGATAGACAGCCGAGATAACATCGTGAGGGTGGAATCCTCCCAATATAGACCAAAAAGTCGCCCATTTTCTCGCTCCCTCAGCTAAGAACTTTGCGAGCTCATCATCTTTTTCCTCAAGTAGCTTTATTATCTCTTTTCCCCATCTTACCTTCTTAGTAATATCTAGGGGCGTAAGAACAACATTCTTGGCATTTTCAATTATGATTTTTGCAGCCTTGGGATCTTTCCAAAAGTTAAATTCTGCATTCACTATTGGCACATTTCCCTTCGTGAAAATAGCGCCTCCCATTATTATTAACTCCTTAACATAATCAACCATCTGATCCTCTAATAAAAACGCTGAAGCGACATTTGTAAGAGGCCCAGTAGCAAGAATTACAATTTCTCCAAGCTCCTTAGCTTTGTTAATCATGAATTCTACAGCTTCATTTTTAATCCCCAAATCATTTGCTGATTCCGCTCCTTTATAGACTGGAATTTCTCTCCCAGATTTTTTAACAATTAATTTCGCTGTTTCATATGTTTTATCAACCGAGTTGTTCCCATATACTGTAGTAACCCCAATAAGCTCATAGTCTCCAAAATACTTTCTTAGCTCATAGCCAAGTGCTAAGGAATCGTCAACATCCCTATAAAAATAGAAGAGCGTTGGGTCGCAATCATGGATAATGTATACCAATTGATACACCACTAAACACTTAGGATTTGAATTTCTTTTGGTCTTTATAAGCTTAACAAATGTAATTCTTTATAAAGGTTAAAATCACCATATTATTTCTTGATATCGAATTTGTCTTAATTTAATCCTTTCTGGTGCAAATAATGAGAAATGAATATATTCTGATACTGTTACTTTTACTAACACCAGCGATGATACCAGCTATCAACATAGATTTTCCTGCAATAGAAAAAGAGAAACATGAGGTAATAAAAGTTCTACAGACAGGTTATTATAATGTTAATGGAACAGAAGTATGGCAGAATGAAGTAAAAGTGGTGAATCAAAGTATTATGATTAAGGATGCAACCTTAATCTTAACTAACGTTACATTAATTTTCAATGAAACTAATCCTGAGATTTTTATTGATGAGAATGGAACATTAAAAATGAACAACTGTACTGTAAAGGTCTATGATCCAGGCTCTCAAAAGTTTGTTATCATTCAGAATGGAACAAACTCACAACTTTGGATAAACGATACAATAATAATGAATGGTGGTAGATGCATAGAGGTATGCGGTGCTATCTTCATTTACAACGGAAATGCAACAATTAATAATACGAAGATCAGCGACTCTAGAGGCATAGTTGTTTTGGGTGCAAAAAATGTTACAATAGAAAACACAACGTTTGAGAATTATAAAGCTACGGCGATATATATCAAGGATTCGATTAATGTTACAATAAAATCGGTTTCTATAGTAAATCCTAATGTGTTCTCAACTTATAATAATGGAATTTATGCTATCAATACTGATAATCTCACACTGCTAAATAACAAAGTTCTTAACTCATCTTATATGTTAGAACTAACCAAAGAACAATTTGAACATTTAAAGTTTGAAAATAATTTGATGTTTAACGGTACTGCATATTCTACGGTAGAGCTTATCTTCAATCAATCAAATCTCAGCATAGATTATAACAGACCAGAATTTATTATAGCTTACTCTGAAAACATTTCAGCAATCGGTATAAATGGAACATTCTATATAGTTGGATCAAAGAATGTAAGCATAATCAATGCTACCATTGAATTAGGAGATGTTGGAATTGGAGCAATTAATGTAACAGAGCTAAAGATCTATCACAATCAGATTAATAAAACTGGCTATGGCTTAATTATCAAAAACGTCAGAAATTATTCTATATACCTCAACTCATTCGAATATTGTAGCCAATATGTTCTTGACGATGGTGCTTATGTTTATGATAATGGGTATTATGGAAATTATTGGAGGATACCTCCTGGCGTTGACGAGAACGGTGATGGAATTAACGACGAAGCCAAACTTCTTGATGCTGATAGTATTGATAGATTTCCTTTGAATAAATCACAATTCAAGCAGGATACCCTTCCTCCTAAAGTATTTATCTTAAATCCAGAGAACAATTCGTATATTAATGAGCAGGAAATAACATTTAACCTTGACATTGTTGATGAATGGAGTGGATTAGCTGAGATACTTTATTCTATTGATAATGAGGATTATGTATCAATAGGGCTTAACAAATCTTTCACAAAAAGGTTTGATGAGGGTAGCCATAATATCAGCGTGAAAGCAGTTGACAAAGTAGGGAATTACGCTGTTTCAAATATAACTATTGTAGTAGATCTCCATAGTCCCTTGATAAGCATAACAAATCCGGCAAATAATTCCTATATTAAAGGAGATTTCCTTGTCTCCTGGGAGTCGAGCGATAACATCGCTTTAGAAAAATATGAGATTTATTTTGATGATATTATTCTAGATACCTTACCTCCAGATGAAAGAGAATATTACTTTGAGTACATCTCTGATGGAAGCCATAAGATATCCGTAATAGCTTATGATAAAGCAGGAAATATAAGAGAAGAGAAAGTCTTTATAACGGTAGACACAACTCCGCCATCTTTATCTCTTATCTCTCCAGCAAACGGTACGTATACAAACTCTAGCACTATAAACCTACTATTTAAATACACAGATGAGTACTCCCCATTCGATAAGATAGAATATAGCGTGAATGGAAGCGTTTGGAAGAGCGAATCTTCTCTCTCATTTACAGTCACTTTTACTACGGAGGGAAGATATATAATAAGAGTAAGAGCATATGATAAGGCTGGCAATTTTAGGGAGATCGTAGTTGTATTGAATTATGATAAGACCCCACCAAAGCTTACAATAAAATCCCCTAAGGATAATGAAACTTACTTTGAGGGAGGTTTAATAATAGTATGGGAAGCTGAAGACCCAGCGGGTATTGCTTACTTCGAACTGTATATAAATGGAAGCCTTATTGGAAAATTTGATTCAAGCGTTAAGTCTTATTATACAGCACTTAGAAGAGGAAATTACACAATTACAATAGTAGCATATGATAATGCTGGAAATAGGGCAGAGAGTACTGTAAGAATAAAAGTTATAAGCGTAGAAGCTGTCTCTTATACACATCTGACGCTGCCGACGAATTAGACGGTGTAGATCTCGGTGGTCGCCGTATCATT
>CBDULE010000090.1:0-5212 GCA_965367995.1 uncultured archaeon
ACCTATAGAAGATGGTATCAGGGGATTGAAGAAGGTAAATGGAAACTTATATGAATTCGCTAAATCATTCTTTGTCTAATCTTTAGATTTCTTATAATATTTCTTTTGGATTTTTCAATTAACAAAACTTTAATTTTTCCTTCTTCTTCTTAATAAATTGGTGAGTTATAGAAGGGGTATATGAGATATGGTATTCAACTCAGTAATTGTAAGATTCTCTGGAGAGATAGCAATAAAAAGCAGAGGAGTAAGAACATATTGGGAGAACTTATTAGTCGATAGGATAAGGAGGGTATGTGAAGGAGAATTGATAAGAGAAGGCCTTAGAGTTTATATAAAAACCGAAAAACCAATGGAAACAATATCCAGGCTTAAGTATATATTCGGTCTTTCATCTTTCTCACCAGCAATAATGGTAGATCCAATCTATGAAGAAATAGAAGATGCGGCTTTTAGAATTGTTGACTATACTTTGCAGGAAGACGATTCAATAACAACATTTGGAATCTTTGTAGAGAAGAATTTGAGAGATGACATAGATAGCAATGAGCTTAAGGTTAAGCTTGGAGATGAGATAAGGAAGAAGTACAATCTTAAAGTTAAACTTAAGGGAACACATTTGCCTATATGCATTGAAATAAGGGAGAAAAAGGCATTTCTTTTCACCGAGAGAATTCCTGGGCCTGGTGGTCTCCCATTAGGAACACAGGATAAATTAGTAAGCATGTTTAGTGGAGGTCCTGATTCAAGCTTAGCGTCGTGGTATGCTATGAGAAGAGGCTCTAAAATAGTTTTAGTTTATCTAGATTTTGGAGGAGAGCCCCTTAGATCCGAGGCATTGGAAAGAGCATTGAAAGGAGCTGAAAGATTGAGTTTATGGGGAGGTGTCGAGAAGCTTTACATAATAGATTTTGACCAAGTGATTAGGGATATGAGAGAGAAAGCACCGGATAAGGTAATATATTTGCTATTTAAGAGGTATATGATGAGGGTCGCAAAAATAGTAGCAAAATATGAAGGAGCCTCTGGAATAGTTACTGGAGAGATAATAGGAGAGCAGGCTAGCCAAACTGTTAGAAACTTAGCTATAATAACAGAGGCAGCTGGAAATGATTTACCAGTTTTTAGACCATTAATAAGTTTCGATAAGGATGAGGTTCTTAGGAAGCTCAAGGATATAGATAACGAGCTTTATTTGATTGCTGCAAAATCAATAGAGCCTTGTAAAACATTAACAGTTAAGCCTAAAATGAATCTCACACTAAATGCTATACAAACTTACGAAAAGAGAATTGGCATAGGAGAATCCACGCTCAAAAAACTCGTAAAGAATGCTGAAATAATATATTATTAAGTATAATTTGAATGTGAAAAAATCTTACTAGAAAAAATCCATTTCCTACATAGCTTAGGAGGTCATCGTCTTTCTTTTTCCTTCAATGTCTGAAACTAGTTTCTTCATTTTCCTCATTAATTCTAAATATGCCAATACCCCCTTCTTAGTGAGCTCAATATAGACTTTATCTCCAGTTATGGTAAATACTCTCTTTTTCCTTACATAACCTGCCTCTTCAAGCTTCTTTATATGTGTTGAAAGGTCACCCCAGCTAATACCTAACGCTCTCACAAGTTCAACCATTCTCCTAGGACCAAGCAAATAAAGCAATGTCACTATAGAGAGTCTTTTAGCATTCATTAATATGGGATCCAAATCTTCCGGCCTAATCACTTTAGTTCACTCTTCGAAAATTTTCTCAGCAAGAATTGTAGTTCTAATAGCTGTTATCATGTAGACTAAAAGACAAGCACCCGAAAGAGCTATTGGAAAGAGATCTCTTATAATTATATCAAGGGAAAGCAGAAAGTAAAGGATAATGAATGAAATTAGTATACTCACTCCAGATTCAAGAAAAGGTCTTGACACCAAATAGCCTTTCTCATATAGTTTCTTAAATTGAGTTAGATCTCCTAATATTAATGAAACACCTAAGGACGGATACCATGCAATAGCATATGGTAACCAATCGTTAAGTGCTAATATTCCTAATATGAAATAGACTATCGCTGGTGGTATTATAAAATATAAAAAGCTCATGAAACCTCTTTTTATCTTTATTTGGCTTTCAATTTCTATTGTCAAAACTCTAAATCCAGCAGAAAATAATCTATTGATTAAATAAACCGCAAAAATCCCAGCGAGAACAATCGTCGATATTAAAACTATCAGAAACATTAAGTAACTTGTAGTTTTAATTGATAGAGCAATTATACTAAAAGATGCGAACGACGAGCCATAAATGAGAAAAGAGTATGATACTCCAATGTTAAATTTATACTTAGCGACTTTTCTGGACAACCTAATTAATTCATTTATCTCTTTCAAGTCCTCCATGAGAGGCACCATAATATGTAAATAACCTAGAAAGAATGGTAAGGGTTTAAACTATAAAAAATCATCAATATTAAGTATAAACAAAGAAGTGTATAACTTAACTTTTGAGTTGATTAGAATTGAAAAAGAAGCTAATCTTATTATATACCTGTATGTTTATCTTGATCTCATTGATCTTTTATTTGACTTACCACAGCATTATTCTAAGCAAGCCACAGTAATTCCGATATTAATCATTTAGAGTAGCCTATTGGACGTGGTGTTTTAGAATATGATTGTCTCATAATAGGCGTTTAGACAATAACTGTCTAATAGAACCCTATAAAAGGTAGGATACATACGAAATACATTTTGGGCCGCCATGGGATTAGATAATATGGGGATGAAGACAACAAGACAAGAGAGGCCAAAACCCATGGCGGCCCAGATAAATATAATATTAAAGAACCTTTATAATTTTTCGCCAGTAAAAGCCATCGAAAAGCTAGGCCTAACCCTAAAAGCAAGAAGGAGGGGGTACGACAATAGGACACTATTAAACATGCTACTGATAGCCACATTCCTAGGCCAATCACTAGAATCAATAGCAAGATTCCTAAAAGAGATTGGGGCCAAAACGGCAGTATCAGCGGATAACCTACTTAGAATAATCAAGAGAATGACATTAGATGCCATAGAGATGATGATAAACAGCATACTGAGGGATATCGTAAGACAAGTGTGGTGGAAGAAGAGAAAGGCGATAATAGCCATAGACCTAACAGACGAGCTTTACTATGGAGAAAAAGGAAAGCATGTCCTTAAGACAAAGCCGAGAAGGGGTACCCATAAGGCATTTAGATTTCTGATATGCTCAATCGTCTCAAAACACGGCAAGTTCCCAATATACGTGCATATCATGAGGGAGGATGAAAAGCTATACGAGGCCTTGAAGAATGCTATCAGAAACGCCAAGAGAATTGTTAATATTGGCACAATACTCCTTGATAGAGGCTTCTTTAGCGTCAAGATGTTAAAAATGCTCAGGGGGATGAGATACCCGTTTATAATGGCGGTTCCAGCCACAAGCAAGCTAAAGGAAATGTTTGAGAAGGTAAAAAAGAAGGTGTTTAGGCATACTTTTAGGAGTAAGAGATACGGCACTTTTACCGCTACCATAGTCGTTAGGGTTGATGAGAAGAAGGAGCCAGTGTTCTATGCCGTATACAGCGAGGAGATGGTTAGGAAGCCATCAGATGTCCACTATGCTTACAGGAAGAGGTGGAGGGTGGAGATTAATAATAAGATGGTTAAGCTCCATATGGCTAAGACATCGTCTCCAGATCCTAGGGTTAGGCTATTTTTGTTTGGTTTTTCTTGTCTCGTCTATAGTATTTGGCTTGCTTCTCGCTTTAAAATGAACAAGTCTGCTTTGTCGAGGATTGGCATCCCTCTCACAAATAATTACTATTCAGTTTGGTCTTTAACCGTAGCCTTTCAGTCAATAATAGCTCTGCTATAGGCCAAATATATGGCGATTTTTAATAGACTATGTCAAATGATTAATGTCGGAATTACTGAGCCAGGAACATCTATAAAAAGCTGGGCATATCAACTACAAAATGCTGATCCGGAGGAAATAGCTACCTCTAATTTCGATATTATAGTAATTGACTATTCTAGAGATGGAACAGATAGTGGAATGTATAATCCAGAGGAAATAGAAATGATTAAGGAATCTGGTAAGATCGTCCTTGCTTATCTCAGTATAGGAGAAGCGGAGGATTATAGGTTTTACTGGAATGACTCATGGAGAGAGAATCCTCCTGAATGGCTTGGAAAGGAAAATCCTGAATGGCCAGGTAATTATCCTGTGAGATATTGGTATGAGGAATGGCATGAAATAATAATTAGATACGTTGATAAGATAATTTCCCAAGGCTTTAATGGACTTTATTTAGATAGAATCGATGTATTTGAATATTGGAGTAATCCAGATAACGGTGAAAATTTTACAATTAGTGTTGAGGAAGCTGCTAAATTGATGATAGATTTTGTTTTAAAGATAGCCTATTATTGTAGAGTAGAGCGAGGAATTAATGATTTTCTAATAGTTCCCCAGAATGGAGAAAACATATTGGAATATGACAATGGTTCATATCTAGATGCAATTTCAGGAATTGGTATAGAAGACCTATGGTACGAAGGCTTAAAACCTAAAGATCCTGAAGAGATAAGTTGTAGGATGCACTATATTGATATTATAAAAGAAGCTGGAAAGATTGTTCTTTCTGTGGAATACGTTGATGATGGTAGTGGCTATGTTGGTGAGAATAAACAAAGAATTGATGATTACTACTCAAAAGCTAGGAGTAAGGGCTATATTCCTTATGCAGCTTTATGTGACAGAAAGCTTGATGAGTTGAACATAATAGACGGCATACAGCCCCCTGAAACTGAAAATTTAGAGGAAAAAACAGTAGGATTGTTAATTGTGTTAATTATTATGAGCTTAATATCTCTTGCTTATAAAGTAATAAGGAGTAAATCAAAATCATAATTGGTAATCTATAATAAAATCCAAAAATCAATAATACTCGACTTGTTTTTAAAAATATTTATTAAAATAGCGTATTATTTCCAATTTTTAAATATTTTGACAATTTCCCTGAGCAATTATTAGGATATTTGGTATCTAAAGCAGAGCATTTAAGATGGCTAAGTTATCCTTTAAATTAATATTTCATCGAATTTACCTATTTTCCCTATATAGCTGTCTCTTATACACATCTCCGAGCCCACGAGACCTCTCTACATCTCGTATGCCGTCTTCTGCTTGAA
>CBDULE010000091.1:0-5115 GCA_965367995.1 uncultured archaeon
ATAAGAGACAGATCTCCTTCACTCTCTAAGACCCAATTTCTGAAAATAGGGTCATCAGAAAGACCAGCAGCAATTGTTAGAGCTAAAAAACTAGCAGCATTTTTGAATTCATCTTTGAGGATCTCCTCATCGAGAATATTTTCTCCTCTAGTAAATGAAATTAGTAAATCAATTCTTTTCCTGCCTAGCTCCTCTAGTAGTACATCATCAACTTTTCCCGAAAGTTTTCTAAAAGGATACCAAGGAGGCAAATCCAACCTACTCGCCTGCAAGGAGATTAATTATCACCTCATCTATTAATTCTGGTGGAGGTGATATTGCTTTGCCAAGCTCAGTTAGTTCTATTTTTCCCTCAGAAAAATTAATTTTTATTATTCCACGCTTTTCAAGTTTTTTCAGTGCTTTGAGCATGATTTCTTTTGCCTTTTCCTTATCACCTATAAAGCTTTCTAGGTCTTCTAGTAACTTATTTATGAAGACGCTTCCAATTTGAGAGCGTAATATGATTAGAGCTAATACTGCTAATGTTTCTGTATCAAATGGTCTTACTTCTGGTAAGTCTATTCTTGGATCTGTTACAACTATATAACGTTCATATACTTTACTCCCATGAACGCTTCTTATTCGCTTTAAGATTAATCCTAGAGAATTTAATCTTTCTTCCAAAATTCTGAGCAATTTTTTAGGTGATATTCCGCTTTCTCTTAATATTCTTTCAACATCTTTTACTGGAGCCCCTATTGCCCTATATCTCTCCGAGAGTAATAAAATTGCAGCCTTCTTTATCGCAAGCTCAGCGGCTTCAGGTAACTCTTCCTCATTCTTCAGCTTGTCTCACCTTCAATCTTTCCTCAGAAAGTAATTTTAAGAGCGCTTGAATATATGACACTCTTACGGCTAGATCCATATCAATGATCTCTTCAGAGAACTTCTTAAGATCAACATGACTTCCAAACTCCCTTACGATAAATCTACTAGCTTTCTCTAAAATCTTTCTTTTCCTTTTAATATAACTAAGTATGGGTGCAATTTCGATTATTTTTTCTTCAAATTTTACGCGACTTATTGAAGAGTATTTTCTCCTTAGACTTAAAAGAGCTTCTCTCATAGCTGATACATTAATCCCGAGAACCCTCACTGGCGAACTAATAGGAAAAGCTCCACTTGATAATGTGAAATCAAATATTAATTTATTACTAAATAGAGGTTTTTTAGACTCCTTACTTTGCATTAATAGGCTAATGAGATAGTTGTACCTGACTCTTATATAGAGAATCAGCACGTCCAAAAATTCTAAACCAAGCTCTGTTTTATCGATAATTTCCTTCCTTAATTTATCATTTTCAGCTATTATTAAAAGATTCTTTGATATTTTTTGTGAGAGAGATTCATCCCTTGTCTTTATGTATTCCCTCATGAGCTCTATTGTCTCTTCTATCACGTTTATCTTAGCTCACCCCTTCCTTATGTTGATTGGATAAATCTTTGATGCTTTTTCTTTATCATTAAATTCAACGTAGAAAACTTTATCACCAAATTCTATTATCTCCTCCCTATGTGTTGTTGTTATGAGTCCTTGAATCCCTCCTAAAATTGTTCTAAGCAAAAATAGAACTTCCCTCAGACTGATATCATCTAGGAATACATCAAACTCATCAAACATGAATATTGGTGGTGTATTCACTGATAATAGAGAGATTATAAGGGCCATAATTATTGTTGTTTTCTCTCCAGAACTGAAGTTGCCCTTCTCCAATTCCGTAGGCCTATCTCTATGAATGCTAGCTGTTATCTTTAACCTTAAATTATCTATGCTTTCGCCTTCGATGCTTATTTCACCATCAGCTTGAAGAAGCGATAAAACTTTCTTATACACTTCGTTTATTCTGGAAACCTTTTCCTTTAATTCGCTTAGAAGCTCTTTCAATTCCTCATTATAGAACTTTCGAATGTTCTTTATCTCCTCATCCAGTTCCTTCATCTTCTTTCTGACTTCCTCAATTTGCTCCATCATCTCCTCTAATTCTTCAAGCTTTGTTTCTCTCTTAAAAACGTCTTCCTTGACTTTCTCTATATCCCTCTCCAGTATCTCTAAACTCTTTTCTATCTCCTCTAAGCTCATTTTATCTATAACTAACATAGCCTCCTTCACAATTCTTTTCTTAACATAATCTTTCCAGTCTTCTTCCTTCAAGATTCCGAGTCTGAGAAGAAGGGAATATATTGCATGCATTTCTTTTTTCGTCTTTTCTATTTCGTTTTGAATCTCATTCTTCCGCCTCTCTAAGCCTTTAATTTTTGCTGGTATCTCCTCCAATTCTCTTTCTATGTTCTCTATATCACTCTCGCCTCTTATCTTTCCTGAAAGAATCTCTTCTCTTTTCGCCTTAAGCTCTCCAAGCTTTTTAAGAGTCTCCTCCTTCTCTTGCTTTAGCCTCTCTATCTCGTCATAAATTGAATCAAGTTCTCTCTGTATCTTATCTATAACTTCTTGCACCTTCTTTTTTCTCTCGGGGCTTTCTCCTAAAACTCTCTTAAGTCTTTCTATTTCATCTATGGCATCCTCAATTTGCATTATCTTGCTCATTATTCTTTTCTTCCTCCTATAAAGCTCCTTATATTCATCTGGTATAGCTTTTTCTAGTTCACTTATCTTCGCCTCAACCTCCCTGATCAGCATGTCGAACTCTCCTATTCTCTCCTCCAAACTTTTGATATATTCAACGACTTTCGCTCCGCCACCGATTCCAAGTTTGAGAAATATACTCTCCTCAGCTAGATCCTCGGGAACAACTTTTGTAGATATATAGCTAAAGGGTCCGATTTTATGGTATTCAAGTATAAAACCATCGAGCGTTACAACTTTTTTAAGACCTAGTTTAGTGATTAAAGATGTGGCCGCATAAATATCTACTACTATGGGTACATCCCAAAATTTCGCTTCAATTAAGGCTTTTACTGGAGGAGGAGCTTCTATTACATCACATATCCAATAAGCTATAACTCCGGGATTTAAATCTGGATAGTATCCAGAACGAAGCTTGTTCTCTATCTCTTTTACAAGTTTCCTTCTCTTCCTCTCGTACTCTTTTATGATCTCATTATAATTGTAATTTCTTAGTGAAAAATTCAGAACTTCAAATCTATTTCCATATTTAAGACTCTTCAGGAAGTTTATAAATGACTTATAACTTTCAGCATCCACTGCTATAAATGCTCTAAGCAGATTTATTCCAAACAATGCTTCTATAAGTGGAGCTAAATCTTCTAGCTCTGCCTCACTTACTTTAAACGATATCTCTAAAGCTATTGGACCAAAAATTTCCTCGTAATCCCTATAGATCTTTGCTTTTCTAAAGACCTTCTTTATTGTTCCAGAATTGTCAAGTTTTAGAAGAACGCTTTCAAACTCCTTTTGAGCATCGCTTAGCTCTTTCTTAACTATTTCTTTCTCATTTTTCAATGAAGCCTTCTTCTCTTCTAGCCTTTTAATTTCTTTTATTATCTCATTCTTTTCCATTGATTTCTCGATTTCCTTAAGCTGCTTAATGTACTTTTCCTTTAGCTTTTCCAATCCACTTATATCAGCAACACCAAATGCTTTCTCAATTTCCTTGAGTTTCTTCTGATACTCCCTTACTTTATCATCAAATGCGCTCATTCTATCTAAGAAGTTCCTTAGGTTATTCTCCAATTCTTCCTTCTTAAGCTCTAACTTTATCTCATCCGTTTGCATCCTAGACAGTTTCTTCTCAAGTTCTTCTATCTGTCTCTTTATATCCTCTAAAAGCTCCTTCCTCCCTACAATTAATCTATTTAGCTCCTCCAGCTTATTTTTAAGCTCCATCTCCCGATTCTTTAGCCCTTTTATTTCCTCCTCAATAATACTCTTCTTGCTAAAAAGATATGCAAGTTTAAAGTTATAATATCTGTCAAAGAAATCTTTTGTCTCCTTGGTAACTAATATTCTCTTCTTTTTCTCTTCTAATTTTTCCTCAAGTTCGAATAATAATTTGAGATACTTCTCTTTTTCTTTAGCTTTTTTAGCTATCTCCTCCCTAACAGCTCTAAGTTTATCTTTTAACTCCTTCAATCCAATAGCACTCAAAAATAAATCTATTCTTTCAGCTGGTTTCATTCTAAGCCAATCGTTAACCCTTTCTTGCGGAAGAAAGAAAAGCGTATTTCTTGGGCTTATATTCACCTTAGCAAGAATCTTTAATATCTCCCTCTTGCTTATATTCTTTCCATTCAGCTTAAACACGCTTTTTCCATCATCATAGATATGTCTTTCTAGAACAAATTCGTCGAGTGGATACTCTTCAAGCAACCTTATTTCTCTACCACCAATGTTTAGGATATTTTTCAATCTCGCTCTAATAATAGCTTTCTGTTCACCATATCTAACACATTCCGCAATTGCTTGTACTCTCTCTTTTCCAATCCCTCCAAATAGAAGCCTAATAGCCTCTAGAACAGCAGTTTTTCCACTTCCTTTTTTACCAAATAAAATGTTAAAGCCATTATGAAAAAGTATTTTAGCATGCTTATAAGACATGAAGTTTATAAGCTCAAGTTCTATGAGCACAAACAACACCATAATTTTAGAAAGGGAGAGATGGTGGCGCCGGCGGGATTCGAACCCGCGACCTCCGGATTTCCCATCGAAGTCTGGCCTCCTCCTTCTTTGATTATGAGTCCGGCGCTCTAGCCACTGAGCTACGGCGCCTCTAATTATTACTTTCAAAAGAGTAAGTCATTTAGATTTATAAAACTAACTAGCTCAAAGTTTCCTGTAAGAAGCCATTATTGCTGTTAATATTTTTTCGTTAAAGTCCTTAAGCAACGTCTCTTCAGCTGCTTTACACCTTCCGAAATTGCTTCTTCCTCCACATACAAAACCTAAATTCATCAAATTTTTCATCAATTTAATTAGGTCTAATTTCTTTGAGATAACGTAGAATCCCTTAACTCTTTCATCTTTTAATGCCACAAAGAACGATAATTTCTCCTTTCCGATTAGTTCACGGATTATCAACTCTATAGCTGTCTCTTATACACATCTCCGAGCCCACGAGACCTCTCTACATCTCGTATGCCGTCTTCTGCTTGAAA
>CBDULE010000092.1:0-5087 GCA_965367995.1 uncultured archaeon
TTTTCAAGCAGAAGACGGCATACGAGATGTAGAGAGGTCTCGTGGGCTCGGAGATGTGTATAAGAGACAGAACCAATTTCTTTCACATTTCAAATACTTCAAATAATCAGAAGCGTGTCGAAGTATCTATCGAGAAAGCATTTGATAATGTAAAGCCCTGGACTTTTATGGTTTATATGGCTGCGGATAATGATTTAGAATATGAGGCTATAGATGATTTTCTGGAGATTTCTAGTATTGGTTCTACTCAAAATATAAATGTCGTTGTCCTACTTGATAGAGCCGAAGGGTATGATAATTCTTATGGTGACTGGACTGATACTAGAATATTCTATGTAGAACAATATGAGGAACCATATGATTATAATGCTAATGTTACTCTAAATGAAACGGATACTGGTGATCCTAATACCTTATTTTGGTTTATAAATTGGACAATAAGTAATTATCCTGCGGAAAGATATTTCTTAGTTCTATGGGATCACGGATCTGGCTGGCAGGGATGTTGTTATGATTATCATGATAATTATGATTGCTTAACACTTTCGGAAATAGAATATGTGCTTTCAAGAGTTTACAATGAATTAAGAGTAAAAATTGATATCATTGGATTTGATGCATGCTTAATGTCAATGGTTGATACTGCTTTCGCTGTAGGAAGATATGCAGAATATATGGTAGCATCTGAAGAGTATGAACCTGGAACTGGATGGCCTTATGATGATATATTGAGTTTTCTTAACTCGAGTTATGATGCTCCTTCATATGAAATTGCTAATAAAACAGCATATTATTATGTTCTTTCATATGCTACTGGAGGCCAAGGAGTAGTAGATTCTAATGCTACAATGTCAGTTGTAAACTTAACTTCTTTTATGAAGGAAGTACCAGAAACCCTTTCTTTCTTTTCTAAAGTAGCCCTCAAGAATTTTGATGAATATAGAAGTATTTTGCTGAACGCATCTAGTAAAGCTGAAAAATTTTGTATAAATTGTGATAATCCTTTTAATTATACTGACCTATATAATTTCACATTACTGGTTTATAATTATTCATTAAAAGATAATTACTCTACTATCTCTAATGCTGCATATGCTCTTCTTGAAAGTTTATGTGATTCAATAATTGTTTCTTACGTTCTTGAAGGACATGAATACGCATATGGATTATCAGCGGTTTTAGATAAAGCATCCCCTATTAATGGATATGAGAATACCCCTCTCTCTAAAGAAACCCTCTGGGATGAATTTGTAAGAGCTTTAATAGACCATCCTTACTCAGCATGGCTTTACGATGCTTGGATTGTAAATTCAAGCGATTCTGACAATGATGGATATTATGAATCAGTAACGATTGCATGGGATATAGATACTGTTTATGATTCAATTGACATTAGCATTCAAGTATTAGGGATATCCTCTAACTGTTCTGAAATAACGTTTGATTCTGTTAGCTCCTATGAAATTCATGGTAATAGTACTGATGATACTTATTATTCATTCATTATGTTTCCATACGATGATTTATGGAGGATAGAACTCTTAATTCAGACACCGTACGATTCATTCACATACTCCTTCGTTTATAATGTTACAGATGATGTTTATAAGCTACTTGGCGAAGCTGATAGAATACCTCCAAAACTTGAAATATTACTGCCAGAGAATGGGACAATTACAAATATTAATAGCATTACTCTAAGATGGAGCGCTGCTGATCCCGAGACAGGAATATTTGGTTTCTACGTTTCTAAAGATAAAGAATTTCTCAATAACATATGGTCTTTCGTTGGGCTTAAAACTAGTTTTACATTTGAAAAACTTTCTGATGGTGTTCATTATCTCTATGTCAAAGTTGTTGATAGGGCTGGAAATGAGAAAGTTTCTTATGTTAGCGTAACCATTGATACATCCCCTCCTAAAATTTACGTAATCTCTCCAGAGGAATCAGAAACATCAAATGATACTGTAAAGCTGAAAGTTATCGTTGAAGACGATGTAGGCGTGAAACTAGTAGAAGTGTTCTTGAATGGCAATTTATATTATAAGACAAATAAAACAGACTTTTCCATCCAGGTTGAACTGCTTGAAGGAAGCAATGTTATAGAAATTAAAGCTTGGGATCTTGCTAATAACACGAACTCAGTCATGAAAACAATAAAGAGAATTTCAGCAGAAGGAAAGGAGGAAGTAAATATTTGGTTCATCATTGGGATCATATTCGTTTCTATAGCCTTTGTAACAGTTCTAGCAATTCTAATATACCGCAAGGTTAAGAAGTGATTCATTTCACTTTTAAACCTTTAATTTTCTTTAAAATTTCTTCATATTTTGCAATAAAAGAAATCTCTTCCTCTCTAATCATGAACCCATTTTTCTCTATTCCAATTTCAATCGTTATTGAAATCTTAGAGAAGATTTTTGACGGACTTTCTCCTCTTGCGACAACTTTAACTATTAGATTATCGTGCAAAAGCCAAAGTTCTCTCTTTATTGAGAAATCTTTCGTTCTATAATAGAATCTTCTCAAAGGAGGAATTAACCTCTCAGCTTTATCAATTAAAGGCACAGCTATAGCTACAACCCCATGAAATAAATCCGCTACTGGAACTGCAAAAATGAGGAGCTGATTGATTGCATTGTATATTTCTTTAACTGTATCCTCAAGTTCAACAAAAACAAACTCATCAGAGAGAAGAAAATCAACACCTTTCAGAATTCCAGGAGGTATATAGCTGACATCATATCTCTCCAACAATCTCCTAAACTTAATCTCAATGATTGGTTCCCCCGCTCCTTCTCTCATTTGTGATCCTCTCAATCTTTTCTTCTAATTCTCTAGCTTTCTTCTTAAGTTCTTCTCCATCAAGGTTGGCAATATCAGCCAAATCAAGCATAAGCTCACGAAAAGAATCATCATCAATAAGACCAAGAGAATACAAAGACTCTATTAACCCTTGAATTGACTTAATACTCTTCGCTTTGGCAACCTCAAATATTAGACCAGAATCCTTTATCGCTTTTATCAAAGCAACTTCAAGAGTCAATATTAAAACACCTCTCTTAGTAAGTTTAGTCAGTGAGGCGTCCTTCTTCATTATCTAATCCGAAGGCAGATCTCTCATCATTCTCAAATATCTAAGATATCTTAAAAGGCAACATTAGAATTTAACTTTTAGGAACGTTTCTCTCTAGCTTTAAATAGATTTAAAAGTTTAGATTTTACTTATTACAGTTTTTAAATGATTAACAATAAGCTTAAAATTAAGAAGCTTTCTCATATTGATTGAATATGTTTAGTATGGTGTTAAAATTGCCAGAGGCAGAATTAAGCGTTATCGTTAGAGTTGTTTCTGGGGCTATATCAATTTTTGGACTTTTAATTTTAACAGCATCTATTGAGATTTTCATAGAGATATCACAGTTTGCTAGAAATATCTTAATGGCCTTGCTAGTTCTTTTCCTGGCATTAAATCTGATTATAGCGGCATATAGAAAGAGATTATTAGTCTGGAGTGTTTGGCTTGTATTTGGAAGCGCTATTGGCTTGATAGTAGCATTGCTCCCTTATAGATACCTATTAGTTTTCTTCCTATTATCCATGGGTCTAAATAAAGACTTCTTTGATTCTCTTGGTAAGAGGATTCTTGTTGGAGAGATTTCTGAGCATACTCCAATAATAGCTTTTGTAGGATTAGCATTATTATTAGTGGGAGAGAAGAATATATTACTCGTACTTCCCTCATTATTTGATGTCATAGCTGATACGATTCAGGATATAGAAGCCGTATTTGAATGAATAAGGGCTTGTAGTATTTTTATTTAAAAGTTTAAGCTCATTTTTTCTTTAAAACTTTTTCAACTACTAAATTTTAATCTTAAATTTTAATATCCTGAAAAATTTTTAATTAAATATGCTTTCTCCTGGCAGATAGAACCGTATTAAACTAAGATTTATAAAAAATCAAGATTAACTTATAATTTGAAGAAAACAAAATTATGCCTATCTGGAATACTTTATAATAGGGGAGAGATAAATGGTTTCGGTTAGGAAGCAATTAGAAGAAGCATTAGCCGAGCTCCATGAAAGAGTCCCTGAAGTACAAGGAGCTATAATATCAAGAAGCGATGGTTTGCTTATTGCTGATAATATTAATGTAGATATAAACAAGAATATAATGGCTGCTATGGTGGCTTCTCTTTCTAACGTAGGTAAAAGAGTCTCAACTGAGTTAAATAAGGGTGCTACAAAGACAATTATGGTTGAGAGTGAGCAAGGATACATTGTCGTTATGGAGATAAAGCCGCACATTACTCTTGCTACAATTCTAAAGCCTGGTTCAAACATTGGTCTTGTCCTTTTGGAAATGCAGAGAAGTATTGAAAAAATAAAGAAAATGTTATAAGAAGGAGGAGGTTGAGATGGCAGAAAATGAGAAATTTTTAAGAAGTATTTTGGAGACATTTATTTATGGAACCGCTAAAGCTGATAAGGAATTAAGCGGCTATGTCGCTGCTTTCTTTAGAAGATCAATGGAAGAAGCTGGTAAAGAATTTGGTAGGAGATACATGGATAGATTGAAAGATTCTTCATTCGCGGATGTTATAGAGAACTTTATTAAATTAATGGAAACTGAAAATATTCTGCTTCCTGGCTCTTTGAAAATAGCATCTAAAAGCGATAATGAAGTTATTATGGAGCTAAATGGATGTATCTTCGGAGAACTTTGTAAAAGATTCGCTGATGAGGATTTAAAAGACCCAAGAGGAGTTCCTCCCTGTATAAGAGCAATGCAGTTAATAGGAGTTGTTAATACTGTTAGAAATGAAATCATCGATTGGGAATTCGTTGAGTTTAACCCTCCAAATTGTAGATTTAGATTGAAGAAATTATAAGGAAGGGAGGTTTTCCAATTTGCATTTCATTCTTAAATTTTTTGTTAGAAAGAAACCTATTGAGGAGAGATTAAGAAAAAGTCTAAGCAAATTAAAGAACATGGAATTTATCATATTATCTAGATTAGACGGTCTTCCAATAGCTGTCTCTTATACACATCTGACGCTGCCGACGAATTAGACGGTGTAGAT
>CBDULE010000093.1:0-5076 GCA_965367995.1 uncultured archaeon
TTTTAGAATTGTTATAATTAAGTTTAAAATAGGTGTACAAGTAAAAATAAACTAAAATCTAAAAGTAGTTTGATAGAAAGCTTAGGAAACCCTCTTTATTTTTTCTAAGTAGCGTCCAAATTGTCTTAATGCTCCCATTGCCCTTACTGCTCTTTCTGGGGTTGGATATGCAGGAACTCCTTGTTCTCTGAGCCAAAGGTTTGCTCTCTCAACTTCTTCTCCTCCAATCATGGATACCGTTACTGGAATTCCTCTTTCGTTTGCAACTTTAGCTGCATCTCTTATCTTTTGAGCTAATTTCATAGGATCTGTAATAGCAGTATGACAGTATAATGCTACTATCCCACCGACTCCAGGGAATTTCGCTGTTTCAACTATTGCTCCGTAATAATCTTCCTCATTAGCCTGACCAGTTAGATCAACTGGGTTTTTATCTGAACCGAATGGTGGCATGAAGTTTCTAAGTATCTTCTTGAGCTCTGAGGGAGTATCAGATAATGGTATTCCATATCTTTCAGCAGCATCAGTTGCTAGTACTCCTGCTCCTCCTCCATTCGTTATTACGATTATATTATCGTTCTTAGCTGGAGGTTGATTTGCTAAGGCGAGAGGAACATCATAGAGCTCCGTTAGATTATCTACTTCAATAACATATCCTTGTTTAAATGCTGCTTGATACACTTTAGCACTTCCAGCCAGTGATCCAGTATGTGACATAGTAGCTAGCTCTCCTCTTTTTGACCTTCCTCCCTTAAGGATAACAACAACTTTCCCGGCTTTCATGGCTCTCTTAGTAGCTTCAACAAGTTCTCTTCCAGCGTCGGTTCCCTCCATATAAATCGCTATAACTTTAGTCTCTGGATCTCTCTCCGCAAAGTACGTTATTAACTCTGAGAAATCAACATCAGCCTTATTTCCTATGCTAACTATTTTTGATATTCCTACCCTATACATATGAGTCCAACCTATTAGGCCTATGACTAATGCACCGCTCTGAGAAATAAAAGCAATTTTTCCCGGATATGGTAAGTCTTGTGCGAAGCTTGCATTTAGATTTACATTTGCATTAAGAACTCCTACAACATTTGGGCCTATTAGGGGCATCTTATATTCTCTCGCTATCCTTACAATTTCATCTTCTAGCTCTTTATTTCCTACTTCAGAGAACCCTGCTGTGATTACTACAAGACCTTTTACTCCTTTTTCTCCGGCTTCTCTAATTACCTGTGGAGTAATCTTTGCTGGCACAACTATAATAGCTAAGTCAACCTCATCTGGAACATCTTTGAGTGATGGATAAGCTTTTAGTCCTAATATTTCATCTGCTTTGGGATTTATCGGATAAATTTTACCCTTGAACCCTCCTTGTATTAGATTTTTGACTACAGTATGCCCTATCTTACCCTCCTTTCTACTAGCTCCAACAACAGCAACGGATTTAGGATTTAGAATAGCATCAAGTCTATCAAGAACATATTCGCGAATTCCAGGTATTTTCAATTCAATCGCCATTAAGAATTTTTCTATTAATTTGGGATTACACATCCTATTTATTTTTTATCTCAGAAAAAGCTTAACCTCCCCTCGCCAATATGCTTTTCCTAAGCATTTCTCCCCTAATTATAGCAAGGAAGAACATAGGTAATATTACATAACTCGCTTGAATAGCCCTTCTTATGGGATTTTTGCTCCACTCAAATCCTCTCGCATATTGGGCGTTTCTAACCTTTAAAGTCTCCATGTAAAACGAGGGTATAAGATTATAGGAAACCACAAGGGTTTTTATGAAACTTTCTGGAAGCCTCAGCCTTCTCAGAAACCTCTCAAAAGATTCGATATCAGTAGTCGCCATAAAGATAATTGATGCTAAAGCAATAAGCATTGCGTAGAATAGTCTAAGAACTGTAGCAGAAATTGAATATCCTAAAAGATAATTGATGAGAATAATCACTCCTCCGATTACCCAAAATAGGGAAGAAAAATAAATCATGTATCTCAGCATTCTAGCAATTCCGAAAAGCAGGGTTAAGAATACCAAAAACATGAGCATAAACCTTGTGCCAAGATATCCCGTTAGAACAGCTAGAATTATAATTATTAGTTTTGCTTCTGGTGGAATCCTGTGCAATAATGTCTCTCTCCTCTGAACTTCAACGAATTCAAGCAGGTTCATTTAACCACCTCAAAGAAACGATTCCAACATCTTCTAATAGTGGAGAATCCTCTAGAACATCGGTTGAAAATTCCCCGACAAGCGTTCCATTTTTGAGGAGAAAGATTTTATTAATTCTCTTTCTCAACTTGACGGCCAGAAAGGTATTATGGGTAGCTACAATGATTAGCTTTCTCTCAATGTTAGAGATGATATATTTAATCAATGCTTGTATTCCCTCTATATCCATTTCAGATTCAGGTTCGTCCAATAAAAGAATTGGTTGATCGGCTATCAAGACACTAGCTAATGAAACTCTTTTAGCCTCTCCTCCACTCAGAGTAAACGGTGATCTCTCGAGTAAATTCTCTATTCCAAAGATCTCCGCAACTTTTTTTATCCTCTTACCGTTTTCAATTTTAAGGTTTTTGAGTATGAATTCTATCTCCCTTCGAACGGTATATTCAAAGAATCCGTGAAAAGGATTTTGCCATACATAACCAATTTTTTCAACAATCTCCTTTCTCTTCATTTTCCTAATATCCTTGCCGAAAATCTTAATCATTCCGTAAAATGGTATTAGCTTAGCTATAGCTTGAAGAAGAGTTGATTTTCCGCTACCATTTGGGCCAAGAATAAAATAAAGACCATAAGAAGAAATTGAAAAATTAATATTATGAAGAATTTTCTTTCCTCCTATTTCAACGCTCAAATTCTCAACTTCTAATAGCATTTTTACTCCTCTGGAATAGCCCTAAGCATCATTGAGATTAACACTACTCCTCCAATACCAACAGAAATTATGGAACCTATTAGAACACCTATAAAACCTACTATAAATGTTGCGAATCCTAAGAGGTATAATTCATATCCAATAAGAATACCTATGATGATAGAACCAATTACTGCTGCTAAAATAGCGAAGATGATTCTGACGTTAAATGGCTTGTTTCTTGAAATCAAACCGATGATATAGACAACTAATGCTACTAGAAAGTTAGTAATTGGTCCAAAGACCCAATCTATAATGCCTAAAGGAGAGACAAGATTTGCAAAGAATCCACCTAATGTTAATCCGATTACTGCTTCTTTTCCATATTTTTTGTGAAAAGGAATCATAAGCATTGCATCACTGATTCTTACCTGAGTGGCAAGGAATGCTATTGGAGCAATAATTATAGTTATAGCCGCGTATGTAGCTGCAAAAACTGCCGAGATAATCCAATTAATTTCCCTCTCTATTCCTTCAAATTTTTCATTCATAACATCACCTATACGTATTAATAAGTATTTTTATGTATAAAGAAGGTTAGCAAATGATTTCTCTATAAAAATTTTACGAAAATAATTTAGCCTAATTCTTCAATGCTTTTAATGACTATCTTTCGATGAATATGCAAAAGAGAATTATAGAAAAATGGTGATTCAATCTAATGATTGCATTCGAGGTGTAAAACTAAATGTCATTCCTTAACAAGGTATTTCTATATAGCTCAAGAATATCTGCCGCTATAATTAACCATATAACGGAACACCCTGATGATGAAAGTAGTGATCCTGCCTTCGTTGAAAATATGAAAAAGGAATGGGAAAGTTTAAAAGCTGACCTTAACGAAGAGGAGGCAAATAAAGTTAAGCAAAATGTGAAAAAGCTCCTAGATCAATGGCTAAAGAATTTAAAAGTTGAAGCTGGGAAGAAAGCGGAAGAGTTAAAGAAGGCGGAAGCGTTTTACAATAGAGCGTTAGGCCTTGCTGATAAAATTTTCGGCTAGAAATACTTCTCTAGTTCTCTTAACATTTTTTATATTTCAATATCTATTTTTCTTCTTGGTGATTTCAATGAGCGCTACCCAATATCCTTACCTATCTAAAGAAAGGGATATTATTAAGTACTTTCTAGATAAGAAAGCTATTAATCCACAGAATACAGTAAGTCAGAAGACGCTAATAGAGGATAATGTGAATATACTTTCTGACGGATTTACTCAGCTTTACTATTTCGGCGTTATACTCGAAGCAAAGAAAGGCCATTTTTATCTTAATATAAGAAATCTAAAGAGGTTTCAGAAGTATATGTTCATTCATACATTCAGCTATAGCTCCATAGCTACTGTTTTCATTCTTCTTATTCTCGTAATCTTCTTAAGAACATTTAACATAACGCTGTTTTTCATAGCATTAGGAATAAGCATGTTAATATTTCTGCCGCCCTCACTAATTTCATATAGGAAATATAACTTTCCAGAGCTTAAGGAAATGGAGGAAGCTGAGAAATCTGAGAAAAGAGAAATTAAAGAAGAGGTTAAGTAGCTTGGTTGAGGATTTTTACAATTTTTTAAATCTAGCTGAAAAGCGTTTATCGAAAGAGAAAACGATGCTCTTTTTGAACGTCGAGCTCTATCTAGGAGGAGATATATTACTCAGTAAGTTAAAGAGCTCAGCTGAAACATGGAAAGAAAAAATACTATTAGCAGAAAATCTCTATCTACGTGAATATTATGAGGAGAGTACAAAAATAGTTAAAATGCTTGAAAAAGATTATGCTATTCCCGAGAAAGCTCCAGAAGTATCTGGATTTATATTTGCATATAACTATTCGGAAGAGAGGGTTAAAGAAGTTCTTAATAGGTTTTTATCCCTAAAAGTCTCTAGAAAAAAGCTTTATCGTTTCCTTAAATTCTTCTTTAGATATGCCTTCATTTTTGATAAAGATATATCGAGTTCGATTGAGCTTATAGTGGAGAAGTCATTAGAGAAACTATCTTTTTCCTCATTGCTATCCGCTTTGCTTAATTATTTTCTGCCCACATTCTTTGTAAAGCCAAGAGAGAGAGTTGTAAATGCGTGTATTCCTCTTCTAGATGAGATAGATACCTGTCTCTTATACACATCTCCGAGCCCACGAGACCTCTCTACATCTCGTA
>CBDULE010000094.1:0-5026 GCA_965367995.1 uncultured archaeon
ATGATACGGCGACCACCGAGATCTACACCGTCTAATTCGTCGGCAGCGTCAGATGTGTATAAGAGACAGACTTAAGATTGCCTACAACTTCTTTAAGCTCTCTTAACTTTCTCTCGAGTAAATCATATAATCCATTCCAGCTCAGCATTTCTCTAAGCGTATTTTCATCTTCAGGCTTAGGAATATTTCCGCTTCTCCATTTTATGATGAACTCTATCGTCCTTATCTTATACTTCTTCTCGAATGTTATTAATTGATTTACAATCCATTCTATAGATTCTGTTATTCTCTTAACTCTTTCTATAGTGTCTAAAAAATTAGAATTTTCAAAGGTAGGCATTGATATCAGCTTAACCTAAAGATTCTCTATACTAATTTCTATTTACACTAAAGATTATTTAAACAGTAGGAATCAATGAAGAATTTATGTTTCTGAAAAATTAAGCTATTCCAAATTCCTCGAGGAATAAGAGACCTTTTGCTGTCAATGAGTAAACAACTCTACCGTTCTCATCTATATTCTTAGTGACTAACATCTGGTTCATAGCATTTCTTAAATATCTGCTTAAAGTTGCTTCGGATATTTTGATATTCTTTTCTGAAGCTAATTTGAGCATCTCACTCCATGTCAATTCCCTATCTTTTAGTACGCTTAGGATTTTAATGAATTTCTCAAATTTTTGTTTTCTTCTCTTAGAGTAGTCCTCCAATGGCTCTTGCTCCACGAAAAAACGTCCTTATAGCTATTTTCTTCTTCTCTTTTGTTTCTTTCTTAATCCTAGCTAAGAATAGGTATATTGCTTCGCCATATAGTTCTACAAATTGCCCTATATAATTATCGAATGAGATCGTATAAGATGCAAAGTTATCTCCTTTCCTAATTAATTTAAGCTTTGCAGATGCTAATTTGTCAAAGAATGTTCTCAGATACCTCTTTATTTCCTCAAAATCTGGCTTAAATAAAGGCAACTCTCCCTTCTTTGTGAGCTCATCAGCAAATTTTCTTTTAACCTTTGAAACAATTGTTTTCCATGAGTCAGGATGATCAAAAAGCTCCATAGCGACTACTCCATTAGCGTCAAGAATAATTACACCAACCTGATTTTTCACTTCAGGAAATCTCTTAATAGCTTCTATTATATCAGAACGCTTAGTTTCCATTTCTTTTAGAACTTCCCTTAAATCCGTTTGATATTCAATAGTTGGCATAGCAAAGAATCTAGTAGGTGATCTAGGAACGAATTCTTCACCACCTAAATCAATGATTCCTGTCCTTTCACCCCTTCTTGCTGGTTCTACTCCATGCGTTTCTGGCAATTCTAAAAGCGCAACATTTAGATTCCTTATGCTATCCCAAACGGCATGCTGAGATCTAAATCCACTCTCCTTAAGTAGATAGAAAGGAGCGTCCCTCTCATGCACTCTCATCCTTGCTTTAGGCGATATCGGTCTTGCTTCATCAACACAAAAGACTTCTATCTCTACTTTTTCACCTGGATTGATTATTGTAGAAACCTTAGAGGTTCTAGGTTGCGTTTTACCCTCAAAAATAGTTCCAGACCTAACCAATACTGGCTTATCAGATTTATTAATTATCCTAATCCTCCTAATAGAACCTGTCTCGGCTATAATTATTTTAGAGCCAGCTTCCTCAATCAGAATGTATTTCCTTTCCTTATATTTCGTTCTTATTATCGGTATAGCAAGAGTTAAAGCTCTGTCATTGAAACGCCATGGCTCTAAAAACTTATAAGTTTCCTCATTTTTCAAGTCATTGGCAAGATTTATAAGTGACATAATTTCACCTATATTGATGATTACTTTCAATATTAATGAAAGTATATTTCAATAATATAAAAAAGTTTCTAAATTTATACAGTATCAAATCGGCATTTTAGCGATAACAAAATTCTGAGAATTGACTTTTTCTCAAGTGCATAGGATAAAAACTGTAGTGCTTAGAGGAGTATTTTTAATTACGACAATAAGAAATAATGAATTGATTAGCTAATGTGATGTCTATGTACTCCTTACATTTAACCCTTATTTCCTCATCAAGATGCTCAATTGGTTTTTCCGGGAAGAACATTAATGCATGGCTTTTAAGTGCGCTTTCGGATTATAATAAATCCCTAGCTGAAAAAATCCATAGCGGTAAGTATTGGCCTATGTCTCCATATTCTGTAAAACCTCTATTTTATAGGAATAAAATTGCAAAGAAGATAATCCCAAAGAGGGAATATACGGTAAAAATCTCGATTTTAGATGATAGCTTGGAAGAACCTTTCATTCTTTCTCTCGCTGAAAAGCTTGGTGAAAAGGTGAAGTTAGGCAAGTGCGAATTTATTTTATCAAATATCCATGGTTCATTATGGAATCCTAAGAGAGTTAGAGCATATAGTTTAAGCGTTAGATTCCGTTCTCCCATCTTCTTCAAGATAATTGGAAGAGATAAGAATATACTTTTCCCAATTTCTCGTGGATTATTAGGAACCCCTATGAGGCTATGGAATTATTTTATAGAGAATAGATTCACAAAGGATGATCTAGATAGGCTCTCGAACTTATTATTCCTCTTAGAGTACGATGTTAGAACTGTAAAGCCAATAAGACTTTCCAGGAATAGAAAAGTTATAGGTTTCATTGGAGAGGCCAAATTCGAAGTTCTCGGAGAAGCTGAAACCGTATCTGAACTCCTTTCGCTTGGAGAGTTTTCTAATGTAGGTGGTTCTAGGACTCTAGGTTTCGGATGCATAGAGGTGAATTTTAATGTTGCTGAGGAAAATTGACGTGGAGATGGAAATTTTAGAAACTGGAGAGCTGAGGAATATAGGCGCATCAGTTCTCTCATTGCTAATATCCTTTAGCGATGACAGAGCAGCCATAGCAAAATGCATCTCTCTTGAAGGAACTAAACTTCTAATTAAAACATCAGATGGTGTTGTCACATCTAGGGTTATATTAGCCAATGGAGAAAGGATAAGAGTGAGCTTTTCATGGATTTGTGATTTTTCAATTAATTTAAGAACGGGAATGATGGTAAAACTAAACAATATTGACGCGAAAATAATAAGTGTTAAGGTGGAGGAAAGAGAGATATCTGAGAAGAAAAGTAGCGTTATAATTGTTGATACGGTTTCTCCAATAGCTATTTTCAATCAAATTCCAGAACCATTAGAGCTCCTTAATAAGTACGTAAAGCTCGGCATTATAAGCGAGGATGATTTGAATAAATCCTGGATATCGGAGCACAGAATAAGAGGAAAGTATAACGGAAGGTTCTACGAGATTAATGGTTTCATGAAGATAAATATTCCCTCTGGTATTTCAAATGAATTAATTGAGGCTTTAGGCTTGGGAAGAATCACATGCGTAGGCTATGGTACTGTGAAAACATTATCAAAATGAAAAATCAAAGGTTATGTATGAAAAGCGTGCTAATACTAGCTCCATTCATAAATATTTTTACACTTTCCTGAATATTCAAGGTTAAGAGAAGCTTACGGATGGGAACTTTTCCATAAGCCTGCTCCCATTAAATAAATAATCCTTATTATATTTAGGAGTAAATAATAAGGGGAAAGAATAACACTATATTCTTCAGAAAAAGGCTTGATAGGAAGAGATTTCAGAAAGTTTAACAAAGCTTCAACATGCTTATCCTTAAAATCACCTTTGACCTTAGTTATAACCTCCCTCAAAACACCAATCTTTACAGGACCAAGCATAGAAGCGACTTTAAGAGCCTCGCCCATACCCCTTAACATGTCAATAACTTCAGCAAGACCTTTCTTAACCAAATCATCACAAAGCCCAGGGATAAGATAGCTTATAGCTCTTGAACCAATTAAATACGCTAAAGAAAGAAAATCAATAAATGATTCAAGGCTAAGAAGAGAAATTTTCTCAACCTCAGCAGAGTGAATTACGTCTTCTGGAAAACTAGGTGCAACAAGAAGACCTTTAAAACCAAGCTTTATCCGGGCACCATAAAGCTTAACATACTCAATAATTTGGTCAATAGAAGAAAGATTAGCCCTTTCGTTTTTGACTTCTATAACAACTCTCAGAGGTTTAAGGAGAACTATATCAGCAAAGCCAGGCTTATTGCTTGATTCATGAACTTCAAAACCAGCTGATCTCAGTATTGAAATAATAGTGTTATTAAATAAGATTTCATCACCAATAAGATCCAGTGAAGACTCTAATTCCTTCCTGAAAACGAAATAGTCATGATTGATAGATATGTTCTTAAGTTGCTTCTTTAAAATGCTGATTAGATGTGAAAGAACATCGACATACAGCTCATCTTTAGGAGGTAAATTATTAGGATCTTGAATAAGATAGTTTGGAAATAAGAGCTCCTGAAGGCTTCTTCTACCATAACATTTCCTAGTATGAGGAATGCAAAGGACGGAAGGAGTACTCTTCAAAATTCTAACAATAGCCCTATCAGGGGCAGAGGATAAGAAGACAAATGAGGGGGAGAAAGAGTAAATTTTTGAGAAGTAGGAGGCAAGGTTCTCAGCTCTCTCAACAGAAAGAAAAGGATCCGATATGATGATAATTACACTAGCACCCTTACTAAAAACAAGAGAATTATAGATAGAAAAACTACTATAACCCCTCCTCGTAAGCAAATCCGATATCCTATTAATTTCAACGCTTAATAATGACTCCAACATCTCCTTTATTTCTTCCGTCATCAAATTCACTGTTATACATGCGTATTACTATTTAAAGATGAAAAAATTCCCACTTTAATAGTTTTTTGCAAATATAATATAAAGTCGAAAAAACTATGATTTCTATTTAGAGAACAAGATTAGTTTTCATTAAACACTACTAGAAATGCCTTATTTTTAAAATATGAACGCAGACATAAGAGTCATGGCCAGACACAAATTAAATTTTGAAGCCAGTCAACAAAATTTGCAATAAAAAATCCTCGATGAAATAAATAATTAGAGAGGATAATCAAGATGGTTCTATCTCATTATTAAAGAGATTAGATAATATACTAAAC
>CBDULE010000095.1:0-5019 GCA_965367995.1 uncultured archaeon
CAATTAATGTAATTACATTTTATAAGCAAGTGTTACAATAATTATTAATAATAAAAAAAGGCGAAAATTGGTATAAAAAATACGAGGAAGTATTGAAAAATATAGAAGCTAAACTTATTAATACTTTCAACTAAATGCAATAATACGATGTTATAAATATTCTAATATGTTGATGAAAATGGTTAGCGGAATCGATTATATGCGTTTTTCTTTCATGTGCAAAAGAGAAAAACCAGAAGAGAGAATTGGGAAAAAAGTTGCGATAATTGGATCCGGTCCAGCTGGACTAGCAGCCACTGGATATCTCGCTTGCAAGGGATATTATGTAACAGTCTATGAGAGATTACCGTATCCTGGAGGGCTAATGGTTTTTGGAATACCAGGTTTTAGAATACCAAAACACAGAGTGCTGCTTGGTACTAAGGAGCTAGAGGAAGTTTTTGGTGTTGAATTTAAAACTTCCTCTAAAGTAATAGCTGGCGATGCTGTACAACTAATTGGAGATAAATATGTTAAGCGTAAAGTTCCGCTTGAGAACATCATTGAGGAACATGATGCTATTTTAATAGCAACTGGGACGTGGATACCAAGACTTCCCCCTGCAGAAGGACTCGACAAGAAGGGTGTTTATACCGCTCTAGAATACTTATTTTATAAAAGAGCTTCAGAGCTTGAATTAAAAGGTATCCCTCGCATTGAACTTGGCAAAAGAGTTGGAGTTGTAGGTGCTGGTCTAGTTGCTGTAGATGCCGCTTTAGAAGCAATTATGGATGGTCACAAAGTTTATCTCCTCTCAATTGAAAAACCAGAAGAGGCTCCAGCTGGTTCTTATGAAATTATTAAGCTAATTAGAAAGGGTGCGAGACATATACAAAGGGTTATTGTAAAGAGAGTTCTTGGTGACGGTAAGGTTAAAGCTGCTGAGCTAGTCAATGTTCACGTAAAATTCGAAGGTTTCAGAATTGTAGAACTCAAACCTATTGAAGGAACAGAGAGAGTGGTTGAATTAGATAGCTTGATCTTCGCTATTGGTCAGAAGCCCACTCCTCCCATGAAGAAAGAGGTCTTGGGAATAAAGCTAACTAGATGGGGAGGAATCGAGGTTGATGATTACAATAGAACAACTAGAGATAAAGTATTTGCGGCTGGTGATGTAGCTATAGGTCCTAGCAAGGTTGGAAGAGCTGTTAAAAGTGGATTAAGAGCTGCTTATTGGATTGATAGATATCTTACTAATACATTATGAGGAGGTGTATATGCTATGAAATGGAAGTTGTTGGATATTGAAAGATGCATTGGTTGTGAGACTTGTGAGCATGTTTGTGAATTCATTCATGGAGTTCCATATTCAATGACTGTTTATACCGACGAATTATTCGCCTTGAGAATAGCATGCTTTCACTGTAAAAATGCTCCTTGCGTAAACGTATGTCCTACAAAAGCTTTAAAGATCGACAAAGAAGGCTTTGTCGTATTGAGATACTTTAAATGCGTAGCTTGCGGTCTATGTGCAACAGCGTGCCCGTTTGGAATTCCCAGATTATCTCCAGTAACTAGAACAATGGGTAAATGTCATGCTTGTGTTGAGAGGAGAGCAGAGGGCCTTAATCCTGCATGTTGGGAGATGTGCCCTTCAGGTGCTATAATGTACGGTGATATGGGAGAGATTCTTTTGAAAATACTTTTGAAGGAGAAAAATGCTGTAACTCAAAGAATTATCGAGAAGGTTACATGAGGTGAAGTGAATATGAGTATCATAACTGTTATAAATGAACTCTCTGAGAAGTTTAAAGATGCAATTTTAGAGAAACAAATATTAACGGAAAAATTTGGGATTATTAAAGTGGATAAGAACACGTTCTTAGATGTCATTGATTATGCATATAATGCTCTAGGAGGACATCTCTTAACAATGGCAGGGACTGATTTGACACCTATAATCGGTAAGTACGTTCTTGATTATGTGATTGGATATCTTAGAGATAGAACAAAGCTGATCGTTAGACTTGAGCTTAAGAGTAATGAAAAATCTTTTCCATCAGCAGTGCTAAAGGTTCCATGTTTAGATTATTATGAGAGGGAAGTTATGGAAATGTTAGGATTGACTCCAGAAGGGCACCCTAATCCTAAAAGATTGCTATTACCAGAGGATTGGCCTTCCGATGCTACACCCTTAAATAAAAGCTTCGAATACAATAAGAGAGTTGAAACCAAGGGGGAAACATATCCATTAAAGAAGGGAGCAATAACAATTGGTCCTGTAAATCCGGAATTAGAGGAGCCTATTAGACTTATATTATATGCTGAAAATGGAAAGATAAAAGAGGCAATTGTAGAACAAGGTTTTAATTATAGAGGAATTGAAAAACTTGCAGAAGGTAAACTTAATTACGAGAAGATTCATTTCTTAGCTGAGAGAATTTGTGGAATCTGTGGATATACTCATTCTGAATGCTATGTTCAGGCTATCGAAAAAATTGCTGGAGAACCGCCAGAAAGAGCAAAATACCTCAGGACTATAATGCTAGAGGTTGAAAGAATCCATAGCCATCTTCTTTGGTTGGCTATAGCAGCAAAAGTCATAGGCTATGTAGATGGAGCTTTGAAGTTGCTTCACATTAGAGAACTAATAATGGATGTTGCTGAGCTCGTAACTGGAAGCAGAAAGATGTATGGTCTAATGACAATTGGAGGTGTAAGAAGAGATATTGACGATAAAATAAAGGAAAAGGTTAAAGAGAATATAAAGAAAATTGAGAGCGAGTTCAGGAGCATGTTAGAAGCCCAAGAATTCAAGGATGCTCTTAATAAGCTTAAGGGTATAGGTATTCTATCCAAAGAAGATGCTAAGAAACTATCTGTCGTAGGACCTACAGCTAGAGCTTCTGGAATAAAGACGGATATTAGGAAGGATTATCCATATGAAGCATACAAGGAGGTTGACTTTGAGATTCAGGTTGTAGATACTGAGGATGTTTATGGTAGAGCGATTGTTAGAGCATACGAGGTATTTGAGTCCATAAAGATAGTAGAGCAGTGTTTAGATAACCTTCCAGAGGGCCCAATAATTAACGATGATATAGAGTTCATACCCGAAATGAAGCTATCCATTGGAATGTCAGAAGCTCCAAGAGGTGCTGATGTTCACTATCTAATCACCGGAAGGAATAATACAGTATATCGATGGAGAGTGAGAGCTCCTACATATGCTAACATTCAAGCAGTTCCTAAAATGCTAGAGGGAGAACCAGTAGATAATGCTCTTATAGTATACCTCAGCATAGATCCATGTATCGCTTGCTGTGAGAGAGTTATTGTTATTGAAAATGGAAAGAGATATTATTACAGACCCAAATTTAGGATAAGGAGGTGAGATTTATGAGTTCGATAAAGGAGATAATAAAAAGAGAGCCATTTGAGAAATTTAGAGGAAAACCAGAAGTTGATCCTACCAAGTGCATAGGATGTGCGGCTTGTGCAAATGCATGTCCACCTCAGGCAATAATAGCAAGGGATGAGGATGGCTTCAGGATAATAGAATTCTCCTTTGGAAGATGTATATTCTGTGGGAGATGTGAGGAATCATGTCCAACCGGAGCTGTTAAGCTTTCCAGTAATTATCTATTAGCTACTACAACAAAGGATGATCTCAAGCTAGTAATGAAGTTTAGATTAGCCAAGTGTAGGAAATGCGGAAGATTATTCGCTACAGAGAGGCAAATCGAACATGCTATCAGTGAGGTTGAAAAGGCAGGATACACAAATATTGAGGATTTGAGAGAGGCCCAATATTACTGTCCAGAATGCAGAGCAAAATTATTCGCTGAAAGAGTCCTACTCTCACTTAAATTCTTTAGAGGTGAGGTATGATGGCGAAGTTGAAGATATTTAAGATGAATACTGGAAGTTGTAATGGATGTGACATAGAAATACTTGATGCATTATTATCACCAAGATTTAAGCTCAAGAAATATGAAATAGAAATCGTTGAAAAGCCAGAGGAAGCAGATTTGATAATACTATCTGGACCAATAACTCTCAAAATGAGAAAATTTGTTGCAGAAATCAAAAAGAAGGCTAATGGGAAGAAGATAATAGCTGTTGGCTCTTGTGGCGTTGAAGGAGGAATTTGGTTTGATAGCTTTGCAACTTATGGCGGAATAGATAAAATGCTGGATGTTGATGTATTTATACCAGGATGCCCAGTTAAACCTGAAGCTGTAATTTATGGTATAGCAATAGCACTCGGATTAGAAAGTCCTAGGATAAAGAGAGTTGAATACCAAGAGCCATAATCTATTTTTCTTTTTCATTTTCTTTCGACTTTAAAAAATGAATAAAAATGTTAAATTTTTAAGAATTAGCTATTAGATTTTGAGTCTACATTCCTAATATCCCTTTCTTCTCTTCTTTTAATTTGGTTGACAGACCTCTCAACTCGCCATATAATATGAAAAACGACGCTACTATCATGAGAGAACCTATTAAGTTAAGCAATGGGATTAAAGTTATGATTCCTCCAATCATGAGAAGGATAGAGCCCGTCCTTAAGACATCATATCCATCATATTCTTTGCTAGCTAGATAAATTGAGTATCCCATGAGAGCATATCCAAATGCATAAAGGAGCTGAAATGCAAAATTAGCGTAAGCATTAGTAGGAGGAGCACTTATTATTCCTCCTCCATATGTATTTTGCATAAACTCTTCTACCATCTCTGGAGAAATTGTTACTAAAACATAAGCTGAATTTATAGCTTGAAGCGTGAATAAGAGGATTAAGATATAGTTTGATATCCTATAAAGAGAGGCTCTATCCTGGAATATGTCGGAATAAGTTGACATAAGGTAATAAAGTATGATAAACAATATATTGAAGATTATTGCCACTGTCGATGTTGCTTTAGCTATTTTAAACACTAGCTCAGTGGGTAATATTACCGTTCCATTTTTTGGAGTTATTTGCTGCATATAAGGCATTATAAGAGTAACTGTTATTGCGGACAAAACTATAGCAAA
>CBDULE010000096.1:0-4880 GCA_965367995.1 uncultured archaeon
GTCCTAAAGTTGCTGAAGCTGTTAAAGAATTGATTATTAAGCTCGTGAATGATCCAAATCTAAAGATAGAAGCAGTTGGAGGAGTTCCTGGAGACCCAAATGCTTTTGGAACAGATCCATTGAAAGTTAAAGAAGCGATTCTAAAAGTATATGATGGAGACGGAGTAGTTGTCATAGGGGATATAGGGAGCGCAATAATTGGTTCAAAAGTAGCAATTAAAATGTTACCACCCGATGTAAGGGAAAAGGTTGTAATTGCGGATGCTCCGCTAATCGAAGGAGCTTTCTTAGCAGCATTTGAAGCATCTGCAGGTTCTGATTTAGAGCAAGTTAAAAAAGCTGCAGAAGAAGCGTATAAAATGAATAAGTTAAAGAGATAATCCTTATTTTTAATATCTAATTTCATGCTTTTATTTTTGTTATATCCTAGAAAATATGATAGATAAGGAAACTCCCAAGATTGCTCCAAGAATTACTTGATTTCTTGTATGAGCTCTCAATACTACTCTGCTCCATCCTATTAAAGGTGTTAAAATCAATAGGATGATAATCCTTAAATCAAATAATAACGCTAAGAAAACGATACCTCCTGCGAAAGCACAAACATGAAAACTTGGCTTACTAAAGATGCTGAAAAGACCAAATACTGTTGTAAATACCAGAAGAAACAAAGTAATTTTAGCCATTGATAGCTCCCTAAATGTTAAGAATATGAAATATGCTATCAAGTAAAAGATCGCTCCTGAAATAATTATTGGAAGTCTTTCTCTGCCGGTCATCTCACTAATCGTTTTTCCTAACTTTTTAGAATGTAATATTAAAATAAGGCTGGGTGCCAGATAATAAAAAATTACTATCGTAGCAATCGTTACTATTAGATTCTTAGGGGCGGAAAAGAACATGTATGTAATTAGAGTATAAACCAGAGAAAGATGAGGGAAGAATATCTTAGAAATCACTTTAGCGATTATTTCATTCCTCTGCAAGACGATCACTCTGTAGCTTTTGTAGCCTTCTCTTAATTTCTTCCTTGACCATAGAATAATCCTTCTCTATATACCTGGAGATTACATACCAGAAGGCTACAGCTATATACCACATAAATGTTGAGAGCAATAGAATTAGTCCATAATTATAGCTTCCATTTCTTTTAAATAATATATCAAGCAATAATCCACTAATCGTCAGACCGAGAAACTGACCAACATACTCCATCAATTTTTCAAAAGCAACGACTATGCCTCTCTCCTCAGGAAGATTGACTTCACTTAGCACGCTAAATGTTGTAGATCCAGTGGGAGTAGCAACAAAATAGGCCCAAAATCCTATGGACAATGTTATTACAAGAGAGGCATTAGATAATATTACTATGATTAAGTCTGATAATTGTTTAAGAGCGATACTTATTTTTTCCTCCATGATAATAGAATATTCCGAGGGACTGTATGGTTTATGGGGGATTAGAAACATGATTATAAAGAGGGTTGCAAATGTCCCAGTAAGAATTCCGTTCATTAATACTTGGACTCTTAATCCTTTCCGTTTTCTAACCCTATCCATATAACTTTGTAAGGGGAATCCAAGCACCATTGCGAATCCCATCACTATTATGAAAGCACCAGCAATAAGCTTACTAACATTAAACTCAGTCATAAAGTAGTAAAGTAGCCATCTGCCATATACACCCCACGCCCAGACACCAAAAACAGCTTGAGTAACTATTAAAACGTTCGATTTTCTTCTCGCGATTTTCTTCAATCCCTCAATTGTGAGAACCCCAGTATAAGTAATGCCCATTTCAATTAACTTCTTCAGTTCTTCTTCTGCAGCTCCTCTTGGAGGTTCTTTAACTGGAGATATAAATGCTAAAGCTATCAATTCGACTAAAATGAAAATTAAAACAATTTCTCTCCAACCCATGTACGGTAAAAGAACTATTCCTATTGCAGGAGAAACAGTCATTCCGAACATTTCCGCATAGATTAAAAGGGAGTAAAATCTAACTCTCTCACCAGCAGGAAATATATCTGCAGATATGCTTGTATTTACTGGATAAGCTACGCTTATGAAAAAGCCCATTATAATTCTGCCGAAGATAAAGGAGAACATATCCCATGCTATTGATATTAACCACGTTCCAAAGAATGACCCTATTGTAGCTACTATAAGCAAATATTTCCTCTTAGAAACTTTCCCGGAAAGATAGCCCCAAACTATACTGCCCAATCCATAGGCTAGACTATATAACCCCTCTTCAAGCCCTATAAATGTCATTGTTGCGCTTAAGTCTTCCAAAATGATATCAAAGAAAGGCACTATTAGAAACATAAAAACTCCTGAGAGGAATTGAATAATAAGCATCCCTATGGCTATAGGAGTTGTAATAGCCTTTTTAAATGTGGAAAAGAAATCTGAAACTAAGGAAGACATTAAATATCACACCTTTTTCTCATGACTATATAGAGTTTATAAGAAGGAGTGGTAATGATTTCAAAAATAAAAGTATTGCATAAATAAAAAATAAGAAAAGTAGAAACCGTCCTTAAATCTCGCGAGAAACAAGCCATACGATTGTTCCAAATGGTATTAAAGGCACTAAGATATAGCTAACTATTCTCCTTATTCTACTTAATAATCTCTTAATTGCTCCTGTTAATACACCTAAAATTCCCCCTATAAATGAGTATATACCATAGATACCAACTATGTATGCAACAATCTTTAATATCTCTGGAGCGCTTTCCAGCACCCCATAGAGTATCAATGCAACGAATCCCAAGATCATAAAGAATCCCATGTATAAAAGAAATGCCGAGACGGATAAGAAGAGAACTCTAAGAGCTTTCTCCTTATTCTCCTCCGATAATCCTTTAACTAGCAGATATGCGAGGAAGGGGCCCAATGGAATAAGCCATATTTGCAAATAGCCAACAGCTTTTATAAGCTTGTCATTTTGAACGAAGTAAGCAACCAAGCATAGTATTGAAATTGCTATTGAATAATAAGCCTTAAAGAGTAGATAATCATTCATATGAATGAATACGACATCAAAAGCTAATTCGCTGATGTCTGTTAATGAGTAGATAGCTCCTAGAAGACCTAGGAGAAAGGCTGCATATGATAAATTATAAAGGAAGCTTCCCAAAACGACTTTCCTCATTCTCATCACCTCTTAAAGGTAACAATTGGATATACATTGATCAAATTCGCTAGGAATAATGCATCCTCTGGATTAGCGTTCTGTAATATGAATAGTTCATAACTGATTTTGTTTTCCTGCATCGTCTCAACAAAAGAAATTTTATCGCTTGACCATTTGATGGCTATGAATCTATGTGAATTATTTCTAATTATAGCTAGATTATCGCTCATTATTAATCCATTAGAAAGAGCAAGCCAAAAGTCTCTCGGATAATCAGAATGATTCAGTAGAACTGTTACATTTTCAAGCAATGCTGGTGAAATCCTTATTCTGTTAAAGTCGCCAGTGATTAAGATAGTCATATTATCCGAAGGCTGTGCTGTAATTACCACTTTTATAACACTGTAGTTAAGTATCTTAATCTTCCTTGCAGAAACTTTTATTGTAGTTCCTTGAGCGACAATATTCACTGGAGATTCTACATCCCCTAAATCCTCAAATTTAACTAGATCTTCTTCATTATTAGTTGCAATTACAGTTTTATTGAAGCTTAAAACTTGAATATATTTAACCCCGAGGAAATCTAGGTAGAATCCAGCTACCTCCTCTGCAAGCTTTATTGCCAATTCAGAATAATTGTTTGAATATTTCACTTCATTCTCTAGAGGATTCCATCCAGTTGAATCAGACACTTCTGCTAAAAAGACATATCTCCAGGCTAGATCAATCTTCTTATCAAGTAGTTCTCTCACGGTCTCATTTAGGGAATTCTTATATTTTTCATGTATTATTTCCGCTGCTAATACCTTGCCTCTAGCAATCGAATTAAGACCCCTAACATAACCATCATCCTCCCAATATGCTCTATGATCCCCTAACCATCTAAATGGACCAAGACATGATGGATTATTCCATGTTGTTGCCGGCATATACTTATTTAGGTCTCCAATTAAGTTATTTTCTTCTGCTATCTTTATCCATTCTGATACAGTTATGAACTTCCATCCCATAGCTTCTAGAATTTGCATCCTTTGCTCATGATTTTTAGCCATCCTAGGTACATATTGAAAATCATTTTCATATGCCAATGTTGTTGCTATTTCACCATCTTCGACCCATCTCCATGACCATGTTATTCCCTTAAAACTATAAACTCCATGACCGAAAATTACAAGATAAATTTGCCTATCTGCAAATTTCCATTTAAGTATAGGATATTCTGTTTCAACTCCAAACCATCTTAGAATATCTTCTGAAACCAATGTAGCCTTAAATCCTAGGTCGCTTAGGAGAACTAATCCTGGAGACCATTGCCCCTCCTGGAACATCGCTATATCAGCAACCTTCAGCCCGACCTTATTCAAAATCTCTCGAGAGAGTTTTATGCTTCTAATTAAATCTTCTGCAGGATAAGCTATCCAAAGCTGATCGCTGTAGTGTGTGACAATAAGCTCACATTGTCCTCTATCCACAAGTTCCTTCAGAAGGTTAAATATATACGTATAATTCTCATATAGCATCTCTATAGCAAGGCCTTGGATTTCTATTGTGAATTTCCAATTGGGATGCTTTTCATATACTTTTAATAAGCCATATAATGCATTAGTTAGAACCCTTTCAGTAGCTACTGGATCTCCAGCATTATATTGAACGTTAAAATGATATATTGTCTGTCTCTTATACACATCTGACGCTGCCGACGAATTAGACGGTGTAGATCTCGGTGGTCGCCGTATCA
>CBDULE010000097.1:0-4784 GCA_965367995.1 uncultured archaeon
TTTCAAGCAGAAGACGGCATACGAGATGTAGAGAGGTCTCGTGGGCTCGGAGATGTGTATAAGAGACAGGCCTTTGCTATGGCAATAAGTTCTTTCTCCTCATTTAGAACGAAGATTTCATCCTCTGCTCTAATATTGTTATCAAGATCAATAATGAACTTAGAGAAGATAGATCTACCTGCTCTAACAAATTCCTCAGCCTCATCTTTAAGCACAACCATATATCTTAGTTCAGAGTCCTTAAATTTCTTCCAAATCCTATACGCAAGAAGAGGATGGGGCACTATCTTAAAGTAGGTGGGTGCTATTGCTCCAAGCAACCAAATGCGGCCTCTATCAAAGAAAAGCTCTTCTAAAGGTCTCTCTGGAACCGTCTTACCAGCTTTCTTACGCTTCTTAATGAGCTTTTCTATTTCTAAGGTTATTATCTTTTCAATCTCCTCCTCAGTTACATCTCTAGCATATATCTTTCTCATGAGATTAGTAGCTTGAGAGTATTCTACATAAACACGAGATATGACATCTTCAGCTCCTGGACCAAATTGATATTTTAGCATTGCTTTTACAACATTAAGCTCATATTCTTCGCGTGATATTATTCCAACGTCTTGACCTTCATATACTTCGTCAGCTCCTAAAACCTCTTTAAGTTGAAGAGCGTAATTTTTGTCTCTATCGAATACAAATATTTCTTTAATGCCTCTACTTCTAAGCAACTCAATAATTTCCTTAGCAAAGTTCAGAGAGTTCTCTCCAATTTCAGAGATAAAGCTCATATGCTGGAATAAGGGGTAAACATGCCTTAGCTCCGCTGGAATAATTCCGAATACAGGATTCAGAATGAATAATTGAGCTCCTAACCTTATTTTAAGGTGATTAAAACCTTCTGGAGTTGTAATTATTGCTTTATCGCTCCATAAGTAAATGCGCTCCTTTAGTCTTCTTTTATACCTCTGAACGATGGGAAGATTGAGTTCTTCAATTCTTGTAATCATCACACCTCTTCGCTTAAAAGTAGGTTCCATTTCTTCAAAATATTCGAAAACCCATCCCTCTCTATTCTTAAGAAGCCAACGATAAGCTCTAGCAATCTCTGGATGAGCAGATGCTCTTCTAGCAACTAATTGCCAAAGAGTTCCCTCTTCTATCGCTTGTCTGATTCTTTTAATCTCAGCTACTGTCTGATAAAGATTATGAAGAGCAAGTAAATGTTGGCGTTCTAATGGATCCATTTTCATTAATTCCTGAGGCGTATAAGTTGAGCAAACTGGGCAATTACAAGGAAAGTACTTTAGTTCCCCAAGTCTATAAGTTCCTTCCGGAGTGAAATATCTTCCATCCTTAGCGTAAAGGGCATAAGCAGCACTGTCAAAAGTATCATAGCCTAATAACGCGAATAAAGCAAATGTTGCTGGATGACCAACTCCAAATAGATGAACTGGATAATTTGAAGGAAGAATGGATTTCACATAAACTGCCGCTTTAACAAGTTGAATGAGCTGATAACTTTCCATTAAGGGTACTATACTACCAACAGCGTACATGCCAAAAGGAATTTTTGTCATTTCATCCACGGAGTATTTTAATAGGCTATAGTATGGAACACCATGGATAGGACCGACCCATATAGTTTTGGAATCTGGTACTACAAAACCAGCATCTTGTGCTTCTTTCGCCCTTCTGATTGTTTCATTGATAAATTTTTTTCGATATTCAATGCTTCCCTTATAGACTGGTATGTCTAATATAACTCCAATATCAACTCCAATTTTATGCTGAAACTCGATAATCTCAAGGTTTGATACCTCAACATCGCCATAAACCATAAGCTGAAATGCACCAGAATCGGTCATTATTGCTCCGTCCCAGTTAAATGTCTTGTGGATTCCCTGGGATAGAACTTTTTCGCGAAGCTTTTCATCTTTATAGAGAAGGTAAGCATTAGTGATGAATAATTCAAAACCTAGCTTCTTCAGATCATCAACAGAGACTACTGGAAGATGAGGATTTATGACAGGGACAAACGCTGGTGTTGTGACAGTTTTATGAGCCGTGTAAAGTTTACCTAATCTTGCAGCACCATCTTTCGCTATAATTTCGAATGTATCTACGGGCATAATTACACCATTTAATCATTATTTGCAGCTTCTTTAATAGTAGAAGCCTGTGAGAAATTATTTAAAAGAGAGAGCATAAAAAATTAGCTAAAACCTCTTTAGGGCATAGCAATAGAAATGAGCTTTGACGCGGTTTCAACAAGCATCTCTCCTGGTTCTGTCAGTATTCTTCCACCCCTCCTTCTCCCTATTAACCCCATACCTCTTAGTGTTGTGACTTGCTCCTTAATAAGCTCATCAGGAATTTTAAGCTCTTTCCTAATCGTCTCTATAATCTTAGACGTTAGCTCTTCCTTTTCTCTCCACGCCTTTGCAAATTCATCCTCGTTTTCTTTAATAACCCTAAGCACATTTACGAGCAAAGGTGTTATACTAACCTTCATGCCCTTAATAACATCAGTCTTGGCCATCTGAATGATTGTTTTTAGCCTCTCACCTATCTCCGTTAACATAACTGCATCATTTTGATACACAATGATAAGTCCTTTTGATTCGGCTTCTGATATAGCTATATCAACAATTTTCTCCTCAGTTTTTATCCTCTCTGAAACTAATGAGATTACATCCCTTACAAGCTGAGAACGTGTAATGCTTTTTCGAGACGGCGTTTTCAGTAGTATTGCAGTATCATAAATCGTGGTTATTAACTTCCTTTTTATCCTCCTACACAGGTTGAGCATTACTTCTCCTCTATATGTTAAACTTCCTTTACCAATGAGCTTATACTCCTCAGCAAGTTCAACCCAATCTGGTCTTGGAACATCCCCTCTAGTTGCAAAAGTTAAAGCTTTTACAGCATCAGATGGAATTGTGCGTTTTATATCTCCGAAAACTTTTAGCACTGTTTCGCCATATTCTGTCAGCAGAAATGCCTCCTTGTTTTTCCACAAGGTTCTTTCTATGAAATTCTTTGATTCTAGCAGATGGAGAATGAAACCTACATCAGAAACGCCAGATTTCCCCTTTAAATAATCAATTGTGGGGTAGATTTCGGGGTTCGTCTTATTGATTTCTAATGCTTTTTCAATTGTGGTCAGCACTTTTATTTCATCTAGCGAGATGTATAATGGAAAGATTTCAGCATAGGGCTCTCTCAGTAAATCGTATGCTTTAGAAATTCCAGCACCAAGATTCGTGAGCTTCTGAGATTCAGCATCAAAGAAACCGTATTGCTCCAAAGATTCCTTCTCTTTAGGTAAAAGCTCCTTAACACCCTTACTAAGAAGTACTCTAATTGTTCCATTAACGAGCATTAGAGGCTTATATAGCGGTATTTCATAAAGCAGATCTTTGATTATTTTCCCAGATCTCGTAAGATTATAAACTACTTTCCCTCTCCATGGTGGAGAAATTTTTATAAGACGGAGAGCCTCGAGAGCGTATATGGCGTTTTCTCCATAACCAAAAGCTTCTCTATACTCCACTAAAACCTTATAATCAGCTGGTCCAGGAGGCAAACCAGAAAGGAACTCCGCAATATCTGATGTTAGGTAAATTATAGGAACAGCTTTACGATAAGCCTCAAGTATTAATTCTCCCGCATGGTTAACCTTTCTATCAGATATGAGATATCTTTCTTTCAGGAAAGATTCCCATTCAGAGGGGATATAATTAGTTTTCTCAATAACTTCTAACATTGTTATGATTTGAGAGTTAACAAGAATATCTTTTGGAAGCTCAAGTTTATCCAATGGCTCAAAATGCGATTCAAGCCATATGATAGCATCAGAGATAAGCTTACCTGCTTTTGTAAGAAATATCTGACTATCTTTTATCTCAACAAGACCCATTATACTAAGCTCAATAAGTCGCCTAGAAAAAGTATGTCTTCTCTCTCTAGGAAAAGCCTCAAGAACATCCTTAGCAAATGTATATTGATCCAGTAGCTTGATAATTTTTGCGTGATCCTTGAAGATTATCATCGCATATTCCCTCTCCAAGCTTTACACGAAATAGAAACGAGTAAACATGATTATTAATTTATTAAAATTATTAGAGTTGTAACAACTAATACTATGATTTGCGCTTATTAGATGTAAAAGAGGTGGTAGTGAATGTTTAGAATTGGCGAAAAGTTAAGGGATCCCAAAGTTCTAGGAGCTGTAATTGAAGAGTGGATGAAAGATAAACCAGAGTCTCTGATTAAGTTTTTAAGAAATAGGAAAGTCCTGAAGCTGATCTATGCAAACATCATTACGGACTTCTTAGGAGAAGACGAGTTCTACACCGATTTTTTCGAAGAGCTAGATAACGCCAAGAGAGAGGTCATAATATATAGCCCATTCGTCCATAGTGCAAGATTAATAAAGAAAAAAGTTCTCGATAAATTAAGGGAGTGTGTCAAAAGAGGGGTAAGCGTAAAGGTTTACGTACGACCAAGGGGGGATCCATCCATATTTGATAAAGACGACTACGAATATTGTCTTTCTGCCCTAGAGAATTCAGGTATTAAGGTTTATGAATTATCGGGGTTCCACGCTAAGTTAGTAATAATCGATCATGAAACTATTTATGTAGGAGGAATAAATGTTTTATCACATAAGGAGGGATCTCCTGATTGTATGCTTAAAATAAAAGATCCAGATGTTGCAGAAGTATTAATAGATAAAATACGAGCGAAGGTGCACTAGTTAATTTTCAATTAATGACGCTTATGAATCTTAATTT
>CBDULE010000098.1:0-4714 GCA_965367995.1 uncultured archaeon
GTATAGTCCATAGCCGATCATCCCTTAAATGTTCTAGAGAATATTGAAGAATTTTTCGAATAAAACTTTTGCACACCATGATGGGTCATAATTAGGTCGTGCTTTGGGAGATTAGACTTTTCTAATGAATTAATAAAATGCAAATAACACTAAGCTTTAATCCTCTTTTATTTTAACAAATATACAATTAAGGATTGGTCTGGTGGCTTTATGGAAGATGAATATTTAGATGTGATCTCTATCTTCCTAGAGAACATATGTGTTGCTTCTCCCTGCAATGTTCCCATAGAGATAAAGAAGCTTATAAGAAGGGCAAAAAAAGATAAAAAATTAGCTGAGCAACTTAAAGCTCTAGGGAAAGAGAATGGCATAGAAGTGACGTTTGATAATGATATTGAGGCATATCTTGCTATATCTAAGCTTGCTAATAAAATATGCTCTTCATTAATTTAACGAACGTGGTGATAATGAATGTTTGATGTTTATGAAATTAGGAAGGATTTCCCCCTCATAATGAGGGGGTACAAAGGCAAAAGGATTGTATTTCTTGATAACACGGCATCTACGCAGAAGCCAAGGCAAGTGATAGAAAAGATAAAGGAGCTTTATGAATGTTGTTATGCGAATATACATCGTGGTTTATATGATTTGAGCCTGGATATTTCTGAGCAATACGAAGAAGCACATAAAAAAGTTGCCAGATTTATAAATGCGAGAAGCTGGGAAGAGATAATCTTCGTTAGGAATGCAACTGAGGCTATAAATCTAGTAGCTTATGCTTGGGGTCTGAGAAATTTAAGAAGAGGGGATGAAATAGTAATCTCTATAATGGAGCACCACTCTAATATCGTCCCATGGTATTTGATCTCCCAATTAACTGGAGCTGAAATAAAGGTCGTTGACATAACGGATGAGGGAAAGCTAAGATATGATATGCTTGAGGAATTAATCACTGAAAGGACTAAGATAGTATCCATCTTACACGCATCGAATGTTTTAGGAACAATAAATGATGTCGAGAGAATTGCAAAGATTGCACATAAAAATGGAGCCCTCTTCCTTGTAGACGGAGCTCAAAGCGTTCCTCATCTTAAGGTTGATGTCCAAAAAATAGATGCTGACTTCTTAGCTTTTAGCGGTCATAAAATGCTTGGTCCTCCAGTTGGGGTTCTTTATGGGAAAAAAGAGATATTAGAGGAGATGTCTCCTTTCCTTGGGGGTGGGGATATGATAAGTGATGTTGTGTACAAGGAGGGGAGGTTTGAGATAACATGGAATAAGCTTCCCTGGAAATTTGAGGCTGGAACTCCTGCAATTGTTGAAGGCATAGCTTTAGGAACTGCTGTTGAATACCTAGAGAGATTAGGCATGGACAACGTTAGAGAGCATGAAGTGAGGCTTACCAAATTCGCTATGGAGTTATTAGAAGGACTTGATAGAATAAGGATTTACGGTCCTAAAAGAGCGGAGGAAAGAGTCGGAGTTATAGCTTTTTCGGTAGAAGGAGCGAGGCCAGAGATAATTGCTATGATGTTAAATGAGTATGGTATCTGCGTAAGAAGTGGAATGCATTGTGCTCATCCATTGCATAGGAGGCTTGGAATAAAAGATGGTACTGTAAGAATGAGCTTTTACATTTACAACACGGAAGAGGAAATTGAATATGCATACAAAGCTTTAAGTGAGATATTAAGAAGAGTATGATCTATAATCATTGCCTAAACAATAATCTAGCTAGATAAATATGCCTTACTTATTTCAAAGTTCTTGGCTCTAATTCTCAATGATATTTAAATTAGTATAGAAACAAGTGTAATGTATTGATGATTAAGTTTAGAGCTTCTCTTAAGGTTATAGGTGCTCATAATGAAGAATTATACGATTGATGAGCTTAAGGATATCTCAGCTCACTCAAGGAAGAAGCTTAAGAATGCTGGTATCCTCTATCTAAAAGATCTTCTCATCTTTACCCCAAAGAGACTTGCTGAATTTGCTGGAATGAGTGAAGAATTAGCTGAGAAGATAATTAATAAAGCTTTAGACTTTTTAGAGAAAAAAGAGAAGGAAGAATTCTGGTTTAAAAAAGCAGGAGAACTTGAGGAAAAAGAGGAGAAGCACAGAATTTTTCTTCATACAGGTGCTAGAGCACTCGATGAAATTCTGGGTGGCGGATGGGCTGCCGGTGAAGTAACAGAATTAGCTGGTGAATATAGAAGCGGGAAGTCTCAAACATGCTTTACGGCAATTGCAACAGCGTTTCTTCCTCCAGAAGAAGGTGGTTTAAATGATGGTGATATAGGAGTAGTAATTATTGATTCTGAAAATACTTTCTCCGTCAAAAGAATGGAGAAAATCTTTCAGAGGTTTGATATAGATCCAAAATTTGCTAAGGAGAGAATCCATGTCGGAAGGCCTAAAAATTCAATTCATCAGCTTAGAATGATTGAAAAGCTGATTAAATATGTAAAAGAATGGAATGTTAAGCTCATAATTGTTGACTCTCTTACTAAACATCCAAGGGCTGATTTCTCAGGAAGAAAAGAGCTTTATGATAGGCAGAGAATAATACTTAGCATGGTTGAAAAGCTTAGGAGGATGGCTATATCATATAATATCGTTGTTCTCACAACAAATCAAGTTGTAGCCGTACCTAATGCAGCTCCTTATAAAGGAAGGACAATAGCTCCGATTGGCGGTCATGTTTTAGCTCATAATGTAGATACGAGACTTATGCTATTTGTTGTTAGCGAGAAGAAGAATACTAGAAAAGCAAGGATTATTGATTCAAGTTGGTTGCCTCCTGGAGAGGCATACATAAAGATTACGGATGCAGGGATTACGGATGTAGAATCAGATGAGGAAGAAGAGGAAGGGGTGTAAGCCTTGTCAATTGAATACTATCTTATAATCATAGCGTTTATCCTCATTATAGTTATACTTAAATTGCTCAGACAGAGGAAGATTTTAAGGCAAAACATGGGTCATATTTTTGATATACTTGGGATTTCCCCCCTTCTCGCTTATCGGGAAGTTATAAGCAAGCCCAAAAAAGCAGAGATTAATGTTAGGAAAGAGTTAAGCGGTGAGGAAGCATTCAATGCAATTAATTATCTCATACTTAGCGCTGGAGAAGTCTTTCAGAAAGCCAAAATGATGAATCATTTTTCTATTAGAGAGCTTATTTCGTTAACAAATTTAAGCGCTAAAACTTTAAGATCATGGGTTCTCAAGAATATGGAATTTGGGTTCATAAGAGAAATTGAAGTCGACGGAGTTAGGAAGTATTTTCTCTTATATTCTAGGATAAACGAGTGCTTGCCGGAGTATATCTCTTATGTTGAAGGTTTCTTCGGAGGTAAAGCTGAAGATATTGAAGAGGAGATAGAAGACCCTCTAGAATTTCTAAGAAAAGTTAGTATGCTCGTTTCAAATCTTGGTTCATTAAATGAGAAAGAGATAAATGATGCTCCCGAATATATAAAGAATATCTCTAGAGAACTTGGAATATTAAAGGATAATTCCGTAGATTACGAAAGAGCGAGGAAAATACCGTCATTAATCAAGAAATCTCTTGAGATGATTCTGGGAGAATCAAATGAAGGCTAATAAGGAATACTGGAGAAAGATCAGCATCAAGTTATTGGAAACACCCTGTGCTAAAATAGCAAAACTTTGGGAATCAAAAGGTAAATATGTGATATGTAATTTGTGCGAAAGAAGATGCAAAATTCCCGAAGGAATGCGAGGAATGTGTGGTGCAAGATTCAATTATGGAGGTGAACTCTACACTTTAACTTATGGAAATATAAGTGCGATATCAAACAACCCCATGTCGAAGAAACCCTTCTTTAACTTTAAGCCAGATAAATATGCAATCACCGTAGGTTCCTGGGGATGTAATTTTATTTGTCCATGGTGTCAAAACTGGGAAATATCAAAATTCTGGGTTGAATCTTGTCACTATTTATCGCCAGAGAAAATGGTGGAACTCATAGGAATTTATCGATCTGATGGAACAAGCTTTTCTTTTAACGAGCCATTAGTTACTTTATTTGAGTACTCCCTCGATGCGATGCCCTTAGCTAGAAGAAAGGGCTATTTTAACACCTATGTGTCAAATGCGTATATGACCCCAGAAGCTCTTGATTTACTAGTAAAAAATGGTTTGGATGCAATAAATATTGATATCAAGGGATGCAAAGGTAGCATTGAGCGATGGACTGGTGCTAATATCGAGGTTGTTTGGAGAAACGCAAAGTTATTCATTGAGAAAGGGGTTCATGTGGAGATAACAACCTTGGTGATACCTAAAGTAAATGATGATGAAGCATGCCTAAGAAGCATTGCTAGGAGAATTAAAGAGGAGCTAGGAAAAAATGTTCCATGGCATGTAACTCGTTACTTTGCAGCATATAAAGCTAGGGAGTATGGTCTTCCCTCAGCTACACCAGTTAAAACTCTTGAAAAAGCTTACAGAATTGGTAAAGAGGAAGGTCTCGAATATGTTTACATAGGTAACGTTCCAGGGCACGAGTACGAGAGTACTTATTGTCCTAATTGTGGAAGATTAATAATCTGGAGATTCGGTCTTTATACTGACGTTAAAGTGAGAAGCAATCGATGTCCTGATTGTGGATACGAATTAGCTATAAAATTTTAAAATAAACATTGATGTTGAACAGTTTTTCTATTCAAAATAAACAAACTTTTCATC
>CBDULE010000099.1:0-4703 GCA_965367995.1 uncultured archaeon
CCGTAGGACATTTTATACTTACCAAAAAATACTTTAAGAGTCTCTTATATTAAAAAAGATTTAAGTTTTATTCTTGCTTTTTCTCAGCGTCAAAAACTCCAAGAATACCAGCGCCTTTTAGCTTCTTTTTAATTTCCTCTTTAAGGAATTCTATCTCTTCCTTAGCGTTTGTTAGTTTGTAAGGTATTATGGAAATCGCTAATAAAACTAATATAACTAGGATTAGATAAGCATATTGTTTAGAGATAATATACTCAAAGAAGAATCCTCCTGTTAATAACCCAATGCTGAATACTATCAAAGGGGATATAAGATGAAAAGTCTTAACGCGTATTTTTTCACTCTCGATGTAAAATAGATTACTCATCCATCCATAAAAGGCAACTAAGGCTAAATCTATGCCAAAAACTAAGGAGAGCACTATTCCAAAGATTAAATCAGAGTATTTTGATGATAGGTATAGAGAAGGTATTGATGTGATTAATGCCATTATATACAGTATCCCCCATATCTTATAATATAATTTAGAATACTTATCTATTCTTTCTATTGCCTTATTTAATTCGTCATAGATATTAATCATCTTCTGCTTTCTAGCCTTTCTAATATCCAGACCAATGAACACTGACGTTAGTACTATTAGAATAAGAAAGCCAAAGTAAATATAACCTCTTTCTTTAGTTTCTTGAGTATATTTAGCTTTCATTCCCGCATATACTAGAAATACAGATTCCTTAATTTCAGAGTTGTAGAAAGTTATATTTAACCCATCTATGTATCCTCCCTTCTTCCATTGAAGATAAAGGACTATTGTGCCATTCTCGGTTTTATAGCTTATATACCAATCAACTAGATCTGCAACATAGTAATGTTTAACTCTAAATGTGATATTATCCCATGAACTTAGAACATTTTCGACCTCTCCAATCATTCTCAAAGAGATAAATGTTGGAAGCAAAAATTTTGCTCTTTTGAATTTAAATCCATCTGAAGAGACTGATAGGTTGTAAGGCATTTTAAAATTTAGAATACCCCATGCAAATCGCTCCGGTTCATATGTATAAGGGAGGCTATCTAGTCTAACTATCACTTTTTCGAAGTTAATTAGGAGATAATCTTCCATTATCTCATCTATAATCGTCCTTTGCTCAACTAGATGGGTTTCTCTAATTTCGAGAGTAATTGTTGTTCCAACATCATAAATCCAAATAGGGTCGCTAAAAAGAAAGCCTCTATAAGTAATAGCATAGCCTATTGTTACAATTATGAGGATAAGACCTATTTTCAGATATATTGACTTTGCGAAGATTGAAGATATCTTCAATTGAATGCACCATTTAGACATCTTATAATAAAACACTATTTATGGTTTATTTTAACAAAGTTTTAAAAATCATTTCCATATGCATGCTTGATTTTCTCTTAAATTATAAATTTTAGACCAGTAAAGTTAAAAAATTACTTTAAACAGTAATAAGGAAATTAATATGAGTATATAGGATAATGCAAAAATGGATTATGCAAACTTACGCCTAATTAAATTATTGAGGCGAATTAAGCGTGTCAGAGAATGAGAGGATTGTGAAAGCTATTGAGGCCTTTCATGATAAATTTTATCCTGAGATAAAAGTAAGATTTCTTGGGAGTAGTAAGGATGGAAAATTAGCGTTTTTCTTCTCAGGATCATTCTGTCTAACTTGTGGTCTTCAGGATTATTTCCAGGATTTTGCAGATATATTAAGTGAGAGCATGGATGAGGAATACGTTGTAGAGGATTCACTTTCTTTAGGAAGAGGGTATTTTGGCTGGGTAGTTGTCTATGCTCCTAAGAGGATTGTTAAAAGAAAACTCAAAAGGGTGAAATTTGAGATTATAGATCCTAAAACATTAGAAGTAGAAAAAGTCATCGAAATTTAATATTATAAGCAAAAAATTATGAGAAATATACCCGTCATCAAAAACAAAATAAATGAGCAAAAACATAAGATTTAATAGAGTATTTTGTCTATTTCTTCTTTTAGTTGAGCTTATTATCATGGTGCTAATATTGGCTGAGAAAGTAATTATAACTCAGAAGCCACCGGAAAAATTTGATAAAGAGCTCAAAAGGAGAAGAATAGAGCTTATCCTAATTGAAGCGGTGGACATGGGCAGACTGATGACAGAGATAGTTGCTGAGAATGCTAATAAGATTGCTGAGGCATTAGGAATCGAATATGATAGTTATGATATTAAACCTTCAGCACATCCACCTTGGGTAAGGGATATATCGTTCTTTAAGGATGGCAAAACAGTCCTTGAGGTAGAAGTAAAAACTGTAACAATTCCCGATAGATTAAAAACAACAATCAGGAGGCTCTTGAGAGATATTGTAATTCATAAGATAGTTGGTGTAATTGCAATTGGAGCTGGTTATAGGAAGAAAGGAGAAACAAAAGATGACCTAGGACTTCTGATGATAATATTAACCCCAGAATATGTGAGAGATAAAAGTGTTATAGATATCGTAAGCGATATCAAACTTGAAATTGAAAGAAAAAGAATAAGAGAAGGCTATGAAAGACTTTACTTAGTTGCCTTTAGAGACAAATTAATCCTCAGAACTTTATACGCAACATTGCAACTAGAGAAGCGTATGGCGACAAAGGAAGACTTAGCAAGGCTCAAAGAATATGTCGATGCCAGGTTTGAGGCAATAGAGAAGCGTATGGCGACAAAGGAAGACTTAGCAAGGCTTGAGATAGATCTAAATCAATTTAAGAACGAAATGAATAGAAGATTAGATGTCATTACTGAGATGCTAAAGAAGCTATTAAAGGAGGAATAGGCATACCGGATTTTCGATATAAAATGCTTTAGATGTGATGGGAACATATCAAGAACGATTTCACTTAGAAAATAATATCTCTCTATACGTTAAAAACATTAGGCTTTAAAATTTAGCTAGTTTGTCTATCAGGTGGAAATTAATGCAATTAAGAAAGAAAAGTTCATACATTCTTGAACTAATTACCCTTTGGGTTGCGAATTATATGTTGGAGTATCTACCATATCTTCTCGAAGCTTTTAAATTATTATTTTTCCATATATTTGGAGAGATATTCTATTCCTAAAAATATCAAGATAAAAAATGGATAGCAATAAATTAATCTTTGACTAGAAATTCAAAGCAGATATAGAACATATCCTAGTGAAAACAATTTTGCTGCTGTTAAAAATATTTTCTGGGTATTCACTATGAGGTGTAAGGAGTATCCTGACTTTGAAGAGAGAGGAGAGATTTGTATTATAAATCAGATACTTCCAGCTGCGATTCTTGTGTTTTTGTCATCTTTTATTCTGCTATGTCTCCTTATAGAAATCTCTATTGGTGAGAATCTAGAGATGATGCTTGAATTTATTGAGAATGATGTCAGGATCAAAGAGGAGTGGGCTAGGTGGATAGCTATGTTCATAAGTGCTGAGTCTATGCTTTCAGCGATTCTAACTTCGGTTTTTCCCTTTTGGATATGCGTCAGAAGAATATACGTTATAAAAGTTCCTGATAACATTAACGAGTTCTTTATACCTTTCTTCATAGGGTTTATGATGGGTCCGATTTTTAATTATCACTTCATAATTAGAGAAGGTGATTTCCTATTAGCGATAGTTATCCTAATAATAGTAACCTTTCTTGCTTTTCTCATGCTTGAAGCCCTTCTAATGATTGGGAAGATTGGGCGTTTCTTCAGTGGAATGAATCCAGTAATCCTTGAGTTTATTATTGCCAAAATTCAAATTTGTAACGATGTTTTTAGTTATATTCCTCTATTGGTGTATCTTATACTAGTGTCTTCACTGATTTATTTTAGAATTAGTATCGATTCTTTCTGGAGAGAATTTGGAGAGATCTACATTAGGGCGAGAGGTGTAATTACAAAAGATGAAATAGAACACTTATTCTCAGTAAGTCTAGACAGGCAGAGTGCATCTTATTTGTCAATAATATTTGAAGATATGGGTTTGAAAGTAAAGGCAAAGTATAGAGAGAACGACATTGAGATATTTATCATTAAGGCTTAAGCGGTTTTAAACACGCATGAGAAGCATATCTAGCAGTTTTTAAACAATATCCGTTACTAAAGTCCTAATTCAAATGACAAAAGGATATTTCTATAAAATCTTTGATGAAGATAATGTTTTTTATTCGTCTAGTTCAGATACTTTATTTATAGTGCCTAACCATGCGGGCGGAATGGATTTTAATGATTTGCGGAATAAAGCTTGGAATGCTTATGATAAAGCTATTGAAATGCTTAAGAAAGGGGACATCAGAGATTCGGTTGAGAAAGCTTGGCTAGCTATCGAGAACATGAGGAAAGCTATAATGGTTGCCGCTAGAGTTCCATATGATATTGTGAGAAAAATTAGTGTTACGCTTAATATTTTTAATGGTATTTTGAAGGCACTTAATGCAGAAACTCTGCTTGAGAAATATTATTATTTTCAAGCTACACTGCACGGTCTATCGTTTTACGAAGGTATTTTGAATGAAGATGTGACGATAGATGCTATCTTAAAGGTTGAAGAATGGTTAAAAGATGCTGAGAAAATTATTGAAAAGGCCAAGAATATTGATGCTAGGCCTCTAGTCTGTCTCTTATACACATCTGACGCTGCCGACGAATTAGACGGTGTAGATCTCGGTGGTCGCCGTATCATTA
>CBDULE010000100.1:0-4571 GCA_965367995.1 uncultured archaeon
TACACCGTCTAATTCGTCGGCAGCGTCAGATGTGTATAAGAGACAGGATGTGAAGAATCTCCAACATAATCTATATCAGTTGTTCTTATGCATTTCTGCACATCAACAAGTCTTTTACCTAAAGGATGTTTCTGCCCCATCAAAAAAGGAATTAATGGATGCATTCCAGCTGTTGTGAATAAAACAGTTGGATCATGCTCTGGAATCAATGAAGCTGACTCTATAACAGCATGGCCTTTGCTCTTGAAAAATTCTAAATACCTTTGCTTTAATTCCTTGGTATCCATAACAAGAATCAACAAAAAAGTCTTATTTAAATCTTTCTAGATTTTTTAGGTTTTTGATACAATATCTTATCATCAACTACTTTTTCTCTTTCCTTATCTTCTTTCTTAGAATCAACAACCCTTGCTACAGATATAGCCAGTATCATTCCCCACATAGGCAGTAATATCAAAAGAAATGGATTATCCCTTCCAAACAACGAGAGGCCTCTGATGAGTTACCTTCCTAGCAATACCAGCACCAACAGCAGCTTCTATTACCTCATGAAGATCCTTATAAGCCTCAGGAGCCTCTTCAGCTAAGACTTTCATGGATGCGGCATCAACAAGAATTCCTTTCTCAGCCAAGAATCTTTGAACTTCTCTACCCCAGAATCTCCTTGTTGCAGCTTTCCTACTCAATCTCCTCCCAGCTCCATGAACAGTGCTACCAAACGTTTCTCTCATGGCCTTTTCGACACCGACAAGAATATAACTACCTTGCAACATGTTTCCACCAATTAGAATTGGCTGACCTATGTTTCTATAATCTTGAGGAATCTCTGGCCTACCAGGAGCAAAACCTCTAGTTGCACCCTTCCTATGAACAATCAGCTTCATCCTAACACCATCAACAACATGCTCCTCAACCTTCCCTATGTTATGAGCGACATCATACACTAGCTTAAGCTCAACCTCTTCTCCAAAAACTTCCCTAAAAGCTTGTCTAGCCCAATGAGTAATCATCTGCCTATTAGTAAAAGCATAATTAGCAGCAGCCTTCATAGCAGCGAAATAACTCTGACCTTCAGGAGAGTTAAACGGAGCGTATATGAGCTGTATATCCCTCGGCCTAATGTTATACTTCCTAGCAGCCCTCCTAAGAATATCAAGATAATCAGAAGCAACCTGATGACCAAAACCTCTAGAACCAGTATGAATCATAACACCGATCTGACCAACTTCCTTAATACCCATAACTTTCGCAGCATGCTCATCATAAATCTCACTAATAACCTCAACCTCAATATAGTGATTTCCGGAACCTAATGTGCCAAGCTGATTACGACCCCTCTGCCTAGCCCTAGCAGAAACCTTAGAAGGATCGGCACCCTCTAAACAACCACCATCCTCAATATGCTCCAAATCCTTCTCATAACCAAAACCATTCTCCACCGCCCATTTAGCTCCAGCTCTCATAACCTCATCAAAATCAGCATCAGATAATCTTATTCTTCCTCCTCTACCAACGCCAGCAGGAATGTATTTCTTAAGAGCTTGAAGTAAATCCCTAAGCTTATCTTTTATGTCCTCGAGCATTAAAGGAGGGTCTGTAATGAGGAAACGGACGCCACAGTTGATGTCGTATCCTATGCCTCCGGGGCTTATTATCCCTTCTTCAACGTCGAATGCGGCCACACCGCCAATGCAAAATCCGTACCCCCAGTGCGCATCTGGAAGGGCTATAGAGTACTTTACAATACCCGGGAGAGATGCCATATTCATTAGCTGTTGAATCGCACCATCTTCTGTCTCATCGAGAAGTTTTTTCGTCATATACAATCTAGCCGGAACGCGCATATATGGTCTAAAGTTCTTTGGTATCTCCCAAATATTAGTATCTACCTTCTTTATTGCTCTATATAATTCAGCACGGGTAAAATCAATAGATAAGCCTGCCATAAGAAATCACCATGATATTCCGTATGACCTATAAAGGAGTTATATTCTATTTGTTTAAAAAGTTATTTGAGGAAAAGTTTGAAGAATTCATTTAGTTTTGCTTACTAGTTTCAGCTTGATTTCACCTGTTCTTTCGACCTCATTTAACCATTCCTTTAAAGCTAAAGCTATAACTATGCCTGCGAGTATCCCGTTTAATTTTGCTATTTTATCAATTTTATGATGATTCAATTATGGAGGATTAATTAGAATTTGCTCTTTATTTCCCTATTTTATGGTGTTTATGAATGAGCATTAAAGCTCGTAAAAGCATTCTTACTGAGGACGATATAGTTAAATGCATAAATAGATTGAATCTGAATAAAATTAGGAGGGTTATCATTCTGAGGAAGCTAAAGGAGAGAAACCTTATTCCTCTTGATTATAATCATCCAAAGTTGCATTACATTCTCAAAATCTTAGGATATTTCTTTGGTGACGGATATCTTAATTTTATTGGAAAAAGATGCGATGGTATTCTAGGTTTCTCAAGTAAGAATCCCTCAGATTTAGTTGAGATTAGGAATGATATTGTAAAAATTGGATATACCCCTAGCAAAATTTACTTTAAAGAGAGGAATAGAGAATACTTTTTCTATGTCAATGCTTCTAGCTTACTTGTATTTTTGCATGCTTTAGGAGCACCAATTGGCGACAAGACTCTTCAAAAATATCGTGTGCCTAAGTGGATTTTTCGATGTTCTTTTGAGCAAAAGAGATTATTTTTAGCGGCGCTCTTCGGAGCTGAGCTTTCGAAACCTACTATAAGAAAGAATAAGCCAACTCTTTTCGCAAACCCTCAACTTGAAATGGCCAAAGAAGTTTCTATAGCGGATAGTGCAAAGGAATTCCTAAAAGATATTACTAAACTGTTACAGGAATTTGGAGTGGAGGCTACTATATACCGACGGAAAGGGGTTTATGTTCGTAAGAAAGATGGGAAGAAGACTGTTAAGTTTATTCTCTCTATAAAGAGTTATCCTGAGAATCTGATAAATCTCTGGGAGAAAATCGGTTATGAATACAATGGGGAAAGACAAGAATTAGCAAAACTTGCGGTAGCGTATCTAAAATATAAAAGAGAGCTTATTGAAAGAAGAAGAAAGCTAGCAGAGGAGATAAAAAAGCTAGCTACATCAGGTTTCTCATTAATGCAAATTAAGAAGATGCTCAAAATTAGGAGGGATGATACGAGGTTTGTCGAGGAGATCTATCATAAGGTTACTAGAAACATCCCTATTACAGAGATAAGGCTTCCTAGAAGTGTTCTGAGTTTCAATCAATTTATCAGGCTTCTAAGAGCTAAAAGGCAATAGAATTAACTAAAAGTTTTAAGCAAAGCTGTGTCTCCAGCGCATAGCTGGAAGGGTTATAGAGTATTCTACGATTAATGAGATATGCTATTTCTTAAGGTAAGCTTCTATTTTTAAATAATTGGGAACCATAGTAAAATATTTATATTACTAAGGTTCTTTCTTATTTAAATAAGGTGATTTTATGTCGATGAGAAATTTTATATTAACGCGTGCTAGGGAGAAGGGGATTAAGGACTTTAATTCATCTCTAATTGATTATTTTCAAGATGTCTTCTTGTGGTCATTTTTTTCGTTATATGATATGGCTGTATTTAAGGGAGGTACTGCTTTATATAAAATCTATGGATCTAGGAGATTTAGCTTTGATTTAGATATCGATGCTGTGGAGAAGATTGATATTGAGAATGTTTTGGATGTTGTGAGAAGATTTGGAATAAACACGAAAATTGTGAAGATGAAAACGCTTAAAGCTGATAATATTGATGTTGTTCTGTTCAGAGTGCAGTTCAGCAGGAAAGGGATTGGAAGTACAACTTTGGGTATTGATATAGGTTTTGTTGAAATCCTGCCTCCGAACGATGTCCGACTTTATCTATCTTCCTATGGGCTTCCAGCTTTTAATATCAGAGTAGGCACTCTAGAATGGATCTTAAGTGAAAAAGTTGATGCTTTTATTAGAAGGCGAAGCCCTAGGGATCTTTTCGATATTTATTTCATAATTAGTGCTTATGGAAAATGTTTGCCTAGGAAAAAAGAATTGCTTGAATCTTTGAAATTCATAAATGAGAGAGATTGGATCTCTTCTCTTGAAGCTATGTTATTAGATTACGAGCTTCCTAGTTTATCCTCGGTCAGAGAAGTTTTAGAGGGTGCTAAAGAATGTTAAAAGATGAGATTCTTTCGCTTCTAAAAAGAAGACCCGTAATGAGAGTTCATGAGATTGCGAGAGTTCTTAGGAAGAACCCAAATGTTGTCAAGGCTATATTACATTATATGACAAAGAAAGGTCTAGTTAGAAGAATTATGAAGGGAGCTTATACAATATCTACTGATCCTAAGGTAGTAGCTACCTGGTTGTATATCCCATCGTATATTTCCATGGAGTATGCTCTATTTTTGAGGAACATCGTAGAGCAAATCATTAATGTGATACAAGTCATGATTTCTTTCAAGATAAAAAATATGGAAATCGAAATTTACGGTCAGAGGGTCAAGTTTTATAGGATTCCTAAAAGACTAATGTTCGGTTTTAACTGTGAGTATTCTGATG
>CBDULE010000101.1:0-4475 GCA_965367995.1 uncultured archaeon
CTCCTAATACCGATAAATGCTAAGATTATGGTGAACGTAGATGAAATTATCAGAGAGAGCTGAGAAGATTGATAAAAAGTTAGCTGAGCTTATACTTAGCTCATGGAAAGATCTTAAGCCAATACCTGTTAGCTTTGATAAAGTTCGTAAGTTTTTGGTTGAAGCTAATCAAATAGGAAACTATCTGAAGGTCTTTGAGAAGGCTTTAAAGAGTGAGAAAATAGCGATAGTTGCTCCGAGAGGGAATGGTAGAAGTCAGCTTGGAATATTTCTCTCAAAACTCATTGATTCCCAAATGATAACACCTTTAATGTTGAATCAACAATATGAGAAGGCAATTTTAGATGATGCCGAGTCAATTTTATCTGGAGAAGCTCCCAAAGAAATTTTAGAAGCGTTTGAGAAGAGAAGAGACTCAATTATCTGCCTCATCACTGATGCGAAGTACTCAAAAAGAGCTTCAGATTTAGGATTTAAGCCCATGAGTTTTCACTTAATTTTCCAGCCAGAAAAAGCTTTTAAAGATTTTTTAAGGAATGTCTTGACACTATATATTTCTACCGAACAAATGAGTTCTGAATTCGCTCAAAAAGTTTTAAGCATACTCAATCCACTAGCCAAAATCCTTGTTGAGGAGGAAGATACAATCAAGGAGATTCTTAGTAAAGTAATGAAACTAATTGAGGAATCAATAGAAAAAAGCAAACTTGTTGAGGAAGTATATCCCCTAAGAAGGCAGAAGAAAGATGTATTTATGAACACAATTAGCAAGAAAATCGATGGTAGAATTTCAATTATGGGCTTTACTCTGAATATATCCGAAGAGGCTGTCTTAAAAATCGATGATATTGAGGTCTCAGCACCACTGAATGAGCTGATTGAGATATCAAATGAATTCACTTTTGGCAAGGTTATAAAAGTACCAAAGAGCTTCTTATTAGCTTCATTAGTCTTTGATAATATTAAGCGAATTTTCCAAAGAGCAATCCTCATAGCTCTGTTATTAAGATTGCCAGAGAAAATATCTCACCTCGGTCTTGAGGATAGAATCGTCATATTATCCGGTGCATGGCTTATTTCAATTGGCTATCCAGGGAAGAGAAAAATAGATGTCGACACGGCTATCACATATTTCAATGAGTTCTTTTCCGGCTTTAAGATAGGAAAACTTTTCAATAGTGTTCTAGAGGCACTTTCAAGGGAGGGGTTAATTAAGAAAGGAAAGATTATTGAATTTCTAACGACCGATTTCAACGCAGTATTATCAATTGTTAAAAAGGAGATTTTATTTAGAGCTAAGCTTTTTCTTTAGATTTAAAAGATTACAATTTCAGAGTTCTCGAACTAAAATAGGATTAAATTTTGACAAAAAGCATAATAATATACTAAATCAACCCTATAGGTGCTAAACATGACATCAAGCCTAGATTTTATGCTTTCTAAACTAGGATTGAGTCAAAAAGCAAGAAAATTATATGAAATCATGCTTGGCAAAGGTCCTATGTCTGTTGCTGAGATATCAATGGTATCTGGTTTATCTTATGAGGAAATCACTGAATCATTAAATGAGCTGAAAAAAGTAGAAATTGTTAGAGAGATACCAAGCGTGCCTCCTAGATATGAAGCTATACCTCCATATAAAATATTTTTGGAGCAGTATTCTGTCCTAGCTGAGAGCTTATCAAGCTTTAGTGAGAGCATAAAGAAAGTCACAGAGGAAAGTTTAATAGATATTGAGAAAAAGGCAGGAGAGTTTAGGGATTCAGTTAAAAAGGAGTTACAGGATGGAATAAATAGATTAACAAAATCATTGGATGAAAGCCTAACTAAGTTTATGGAAGAATCAAATTCGATGGTTAAAGATGTCTATTCTGAAATTAATACTACAGTCTCAAACCTAGCTACTGAACTTAATTCATCAATAAAATCTGCAGTATCAGAGCTCACAAGTGGAATGAAGGAAATAATCGCCTCCCTAGATCAAACCGTTCTTGAGCTTTCTGAAAAGCTCATATCACAATCCAAAGAATTTACCAATAAAATCGCGGAAGAGACGGCTGAAGCAACTAAAATCATGGGAGAAACGACAGCTGAGATGATGGATAAAGTAACTGAAGGTCTAAATAAACTCGTCACAGATGTTTCCAATGAAACTAAAGCAGTATTAGATAGCGTTAGTAAAAGTGTAAGCGAAAGCATGGATAAATTATCAGCTACTTTAAAGGATTCAATTAATAAGATAAGTGAGCAGATAAGGACGAGTATTGGAACAATTTCTGAAACAATGAGCAAGGTTATAACTCAAGTTAGTGAGCAAATCAATGCTACTAGAACTCTATTTCAGCAACTCTTAGAGATGTTACAACAAAGGATAAGAGAGACATCCGAAAGAACGGATGAGGCAATGAAGACCCTCTCCTCTGGAGTAGAAGAAGCTCATAAGTCCCTAGAGGAATCCCTTAATGCTGCCCTTTCAAGCTTTCAAGAAAGTATTAATAGGATTTTAGAAGAATTTACTAGAGTGACAAGAGAATCAATAGAAACTCTTAATAAAGAGTCCGAAAAGTTAAGTGTTGAGTATTCCGAAAAAATGAATGAATATCTAAAGACGGTAAAGGAACAACTCGAGAAAATTAGACAGGAAACTGTAGATAACCTTCAAAACAGGCTTGAGGAGCTTAAGAAGACAGCCACAGAAACAACAGAACAATTATCTGCAAGAATAAAAGAGATGTCAACAGAGTTTGATCGAAAGACCGATGAAATTGAGAGTAGATTAAGCGAGAGGGCTAAAGAAGTTCTATCAAATCTTGAGAGAAACATAGATGAATTGCGATCTAGAGCTTCAGAAAGACTACAATCTTTAACTGATAATTTGAATAAAGGACTAAATGAAACTAAGGATAAATATATCAAAGAGCTTGAGAAGATAACAACAGAATCTATTGAACATCTCATCCAAAAGCTTGATGAAGGCGCTAAAATACTTAAGGAATCTATTGAAAAGGTATTTCAAGAGAGGCTTCTTGGCGTTCTTGATGAGCTTATAAAATCTGTCAATGAGACAAAAGAAGCTATGAAAGCATTATATGAAGAAACCTTAAAGCGAGAGATACCCGAAGCCCCTAAAGTTTGGGTCGTTAAGGGATTAAGAGGAATAATATCACATATGAAAGACATGATTTCCAGAGCGCAGATATTTGTATTAATTGTAACTCCTGATCTGAAGATGGTTCCAGTAGAGCAGATAATGAATTTAAGACCTTTAGTAAGGGTACAAATTGCTACAAACATAGATCCTTCAGATGCCGAGCATAGAAAGATATTGAATATCCTAAAAGAAAGAAAGGCTTTAATGTTGAGAAAATGGACTAAGGGCTTGATTATGGGCGCAATTGTTGATGATAAAGAAGCAATCTTAGCTTCACTTCCAGAAAAAATTGAGGAAGAAGAAGTTGTTGGAGTAGCAAGCATAGCTCATGAGTGGGTTATGGCTTCTCATGATTATCTAGCATACGCTTGGACGACGGCAGAGCCAGTAAAACTTCAAGAATTTCTAGGAACTTAAATAATAGAAACTTTTTCTTTCTATCTTTTTAATAAAAGGTATAATGAGAGAAGGAAAGCTTGAGGGATAGCTCTATAACAAAACGATGCCATGAAGCCTCAGAATTCCTAGTAATGTGCTTAGAGTCATAATAATGAAATAACCATATCGCTTAGCTAGGATACTATGAATCTTGTCAAATTCTTCTGGATAAAATTTGATCTCCATATTCTTTCTAGTTAAGTATAGTAAAACTGCTGACCCTATCCAGATAAATAAAGAAGTGAAGACTGCTAGATATCCTATTATGAGTGTTAAAACCACATTAGCAATCATGAGAATTATTGTTGAGTAATAAAAATAAGCTTTCTTCAGAACGACAAATGAAATAAATAAAGCCAGAGTAGATAAAACCATAGCTATGAGGATTACTATCATTCGATACTTTAAGGGATTATATAAAAGCGCAAAAATTACTCCATTTATTGAGAATGATAAAAATAGTGCTCTCATTGTTAACCAAAAGGGGTCGCTATTAGGTAGTTTGTTCTCATCCAACCAGGTTGAAATAGCTACTTCAGCCAATCCAGCTCCAGCAAAGAGTAGCGAATAAACAGGATAAAAGAAGAACACCATAATTTTTCACCTAGTTATAGAAAATTCATCCAAAACTTCACTATAAATGCTCTTATAAACGAAATGAGCGACGTTCCTATTAACTTCAACTAGCATATAGCCATACTCAAAGTTCCACGCTTCTACTTTATACCCATAAATATCCTTTGTATCTTCAATTATTGGCTCAGGAATGCCTCCTACGGAACCAAGTACAATGAATTTTATTCCCTCGATATCAACTCTACTATCTGTCTCTTATACACATCTGACGCTGCCGACGAATTAGACGGTGTAGATCTCGGTGGTCGCC
>CBDULE010000102.1:0-4393 GCA_965367995.1 uncultured archaeon
TTTTAGTATTAATCCTCTTTAAAATTTCGTTGGCCATGATGTTAGCTAAACTTTTCTTCTTTTTCCTCTTATTTTCTCCTTTCGGGATTTTAAGCACGAATCCTATAATCATCATCCTCTTTTTTATTACAGATAATTCCGATTTAATAAGCCTTAGAAGAGCTACCTTTTGCTTCTTGTTAAGTTCTCTAAAATGTAATCTCGAGACATTAAGATTTCTTTTCCATTTTTTCAAGATATCTCTTATATCCCCTAAACTGGGTGATATAACTAAAGCAATATAGAAAATTTGCTCACCTTTTAAACGCTCTCTTGAAACATCAAAGCCCACGAACAATAGCTCACACCAAAGATAAATCGAAGTTAAGATTTTTAAGATTTGTATAAACTTATGAATTTAATAGGGCAGATTTCCCGCGGCGACGCCCGAGAAGGGCGTGGCCACGGGAAGATGAAGCGAGGCAGATTTCCCGCGGCGACGCCCCAACAAGGGCGTGGCCACGGGAAGATGAAGCGACAAAATGATGAACCGTACCAGCTCAGAAAAATAGAATGAAGAAAACCGCCACATCTGAACTCTTACATTTCTACCTCTCCTATCGCTTCTGTAATCTCCATTTTTGATTCTCCCGCCTCACCTCTTTTAACGAACATCATGCAGATTAGGGCTACAACCATATATGCTATTGATAGTGGATACATTGCGCCAAATCCAACTAAATCAAATACAACTCCTGCTAATAATGGCCCGAATATTGCAGCTAACTGCGAGAAGAAGTAATAGAGGCCAGTATAAGCTCCGAGTTTCGCCTCTCCTCCTATTTCCCAAACTATGACTATGCTATTTATATTAATCATTGCCCAGAAGATTCCAATTAGTGTGAAGATGATAAACAATACCATTACATCCATTGTGAAGTTGGCTAGTATTAAGAGTATAATTATACCTACTATCCCAATTCTGATTGTGTTCCTTCTCCCGATCTTATCAGCAATTATTCCAGCGGGTATTGCGAATAAGATGAACATAAGAGCTAATCCTGTAAGTATTCTCGATGCCAGATACTCTGGTATTCCTATAACTAGTTTTCCATATGTAGTAAACCAGGTTTCTATGACATTATACGAGAAGAACCAGAACATTATGGCTAATAACATGAACATCCCGCTTTTCTCTTTTTCCCCAAAAACTTCTTTGAATGCTTTAACTATCCCTACGGGCTTTTCCTTTTCAAATGGTTTTTTAGGCTCTTTCACGTATATAAGGAGTACAATTAACGCGATAATCATGATTACTGAAGTCGTTAGGAACGTTATAAATGGTCCATAGAATTGATATAGATAAGAACCAATTAAGAATCCGTAAACTGCTCCTACCCCACCCATGAAATTTATTACTCCATTCGCTCTACTCCTGTGCTCTGATGGAACTAAATCGGGCATTAAAGCTACTACAGGAGCTCTATAAATGGCCATTGCTATGTTGAAAACCGTGATCACTAATATTATGGTTATCAGGTCTTTCTGAAGTGGGATTAGAACAAAGAAAAGCGCTGCTATAGGGATCCCTACCATTATATATGGCATTCTCCTTCCGAATTTAGTCCATGTTTTGTCAGATTTCGCTCCTATATATGGCTGAAGAGTTATGGCAGCTATGTTATCTAATATCATTATGAAACCTATAAATGTATTAATCACGCCAGCAAGAACAACACTCCAGTATGGTGATGACTCGATAATGTTTCTCAGAAATATTGGTACATACGAATTATATAGCGTCCAGGTTATGGATGTTGTAAAGAATCCTAGACCAATTATAAAAACATAACCCCATCTCAATTTACCATCAACAACAGCATAGCTCATTCTCTCCACCATTATATGTGGTAGAGGATAAGAAGAATATACTTATATTCCCGCTTGAAATTTTCAACTTATATACTAATCAGCAAGGTGTCCTATTTGATTGATAAAACGCTTATAATCGGCCATAGAGCAAACTATTCAGAGAAATTAAGGGAGTATTATGAAGAGGGAGTGGATGGCGTAGAGGTAGATTTGAGAAGATGTGGAGATTATATTTGCTTAAGACATGGATTAACAAGTCATTTTACAGGGCCTTTAGGATTTTTTGAGAGATTGTTCTCGAAGATAATTTTAGGGGACAAATGGAATCCATCAAAACTTGAAGAATTAATTGATGAGTTCAAAGGCGTTCTTATTTTAGATATAAAGGAAGCTGGTTTAGAGGAAGATTTAGTAAGGATATTTAAAGATAGAGAGAATACTTTCTTCACTAGTTTTAAGCCAGAGGTAGCCCTTAAGATAAGGAAAATGGATAAGAGTTTGAACGTGGGGATGATAACTAGAAAATTTGATGAGACTACCTTAAAGTTTTTGATAGAGAATGAGCTTAATGTCGCATCAGTTCACTATAAAGCTATAAATAAAGAATGGATTGATAGATGCCATGAGAATGGAATAACAATAGTTACGTGGACATTGGATGATCCATCCATTGCGAAGAATTTTGTTGAATGGGGTATTGATGGAATAATAACTAACAAGCCAGGTTTAATAATTAAGTCTCTCAAAGGATATTAAACTACCTCATTTTTAGTAGATATTAGTTAAAAGTAGAGCTTTTGGTGATCTCAAAATGAAACCAGGTCTGGAATGCTTACTTTGCATTCAAAATAGAGTTATAAACCTCCTGATAAGTGAGAAGAGGATTCCTAAGGAAAAAGCGCTAAAAATAGCAAAGGAGATAATGAAATTCCTAATAGAAGAATTCAGCTTTAATACTCCAACAACTGTAATAGGCACAAAGAGAGAACTACTACTCAAGGAATTATTAGGAGAGAAAGACCCTTATAAGGAGATAAAAGAGAGGAGCAATGAGATTTCCTGGAAGATTTGGGATAGTATAAAAGATCAATATGGAGAATCTCTTGATTATGATACTTTTCGAAGTTATGTTTATCTCGTTGCAGCTGCCAATGCAATGGAATGGTTTCTTGCAGAATATTCATTTGATGAAAGAGAGTTTCTTGATACCATTGCAAACATAGAGAAGTTTATCGCTGTTGATGATAGTAAAGAGCTATGGGAAGATATTAGAGAGGGAAAGAATGTACTATATATGCTAGATAATGCTGGAGAAGCAGTATTTGACCTTCAGTTTATTAGATATCTTAAATCCCTGGACAAGAATATTACCGTAGCAGCAAGAGGAATCCCTTTGATTAATGATATAACAGTAGACGAAGCTAGAAAGCTTGGATTTGAAAAATACTCTAAGGTAGTCTCTGGAGGAAATTATGTTGGTTTTTATATTGATGAGAATACTCCTAAAGAGTTTTTAGATGCATTAAACAATGCAGATGTTATAATTCTTAAGGGAATGGGAAACTACGAGGGCGTGATTGAACATAAGCTAAATAGAGCTGTTTATGTCATACTTAAGGTCAAATGCTCTCCAGTATCGAGAAGCATAGGAGTTGAAAAAGGTAAGCTGGTAATAAAAAGATTAGAATTGTAAAAAGAAATTTATTGTAGCTTCCTCCTATAGAACCTAACATAAATCGCTACTAAGATAGCAACTATTACCACAACTGTAATTATGAGATATACGGCACCAAATGCTGGAGGAGCAGTCATCAAATTCTTCCAATCTTCAAGCCATTTGTCTATATTCTGAGCAATTTCGTTTACTGATAGGAGAGAATTCACCGCCTTTATCTCTGTTAAATTGAACACCATTGTTGCTAATACGTCCTCTGGTATCTTATTAATTTCCTCCTTATGAGCTGGTAGCATTATGTCACAGTAATAAACCATTGATTGGATCTCATCACTTAAAAGCCAATCTATGAACTTGTACGCTAAGTCTTTCATGGGAGAATTCTTTACTATTCCAATAGCTTGAATTTGATACCATGCATACCATGAGCCATCATATTTGACGAGCATTGGTTTGAATCTTGTTGTGTTCTCGTAAAGGTAATGATAAACTGGGGATGTGAGATAGCTGACGACTATTGGCCTCCCAGCTTCCTCGTTCATAAAAACATCAAAATAAGCTGCTCCCCAGCTTGGTTGAACATCTATTTTTCCCTTAACTTTACTCCACCATTCCTTCCAATCTTTCTTAAGGAGTTTCTCATATATCCCTATCTGCCACATGAGAAAAGCAACACCAGTCGTGCTTGTTGTAGGATCTTCTGTAACAAGCTTGTTCGCCATCTCTGGGTCATAGAAATCCTCAAACTTAAGCTCGGTTATGTTTATTCTTTCGCTATCGTAGATGAATGCTATTGGGCTATAGTCGTAGGGAACAGCGTATAGCTCTGGATCAAGGTATTGTATTAGATCATCTCCTATATTAGAA
>CBDULE010000103.1:0-4378 GCA_965367995.1 uncultured archaeon
ATTAAATGTAAATGCTGAACTTTAAATTAATTTAGAGCATTTAATATCTAGATAAGTGCGTTTGCAATTTATCCTCACAAGTTAAACATGTTAATGATTTTTGACGTATCCATATCATATTTAAGGGGGAGAGAATGCCAGCTATATTAAGCGAAGAGATGTCAAACAAGTTCAAGCAGATGATTGCTAGGGTATTACTGGATGGATCTAACGATAAATTTCTAAATACGATGCAAATTCTTATCGGAAAAGATAATGTGGAAAAGATGATAGAAGAAATCTATAAGGAATATAGCTGGCTTCTTTATATGAAGCGTCTCTCCCTGTCCCCAGAAGTCCAGGAAATAATCGCTCAGATTTACGAGAAATCTAGAAAGTTTAAGGTTGAGATCCCGTTTTTCATAAAGACCAATGGAGAGCTTACATTCTGTTATTCTCTGAAGCCACATCCGTCACAGATAAAGGTATCAGATAAAGTGATTGAATGGGCGAAGAAGGAGAAGATGATTCTAGTTCATACGCATTATACTGGAAACCCTCCAAGCCATACTGATAGAATTTTTCATCTCAGATACCTCCTTCCCGTTGGTGTGGTATATGAAAATGGAAAGCTCACTTTAGTTATCTTAAAAGGATATAGAAACGATATTGAGATCACGATTTCTAATTACCAGCCCTAAACTTTAAACTAATGTTGCGTACTTAGCTGGCTCAAAGATGTATTCTGACCTCACGCTCCAACCATATTTTGGAGAATAATACTTTCTGATGCCATAAAATATGATTTTAAAACGCAATTTTCTCATTAACGTCTCTAATGAAATTTCGATTATCCCATTCTCGAGCTTATATCTACCCCAGTCGAGTATCACAGCATCATCCCTATAGATGAAACCTGGATACTTTGGATGAAATCCTCCCTTAGCTAGTGGTGCAGCATACATTATCTTTTTCTCCCACAAGTCATAACTCCTAACTTTGACTTTTTCATTCCTTAAAAACTTATTGAGATCGAAAACGAAGAGAGAAAGGCAATATGGGGTCTCCCCGTACTCAAGCTTGAGATGAGCTTTATTTTCTCCCTCACTTCTATGAATGTGTATTGTGATTTCCCCTCCAAGCGGAGGAAGCTTATCAATTCTTATTGGATTTGAAGGCTTCCATCCTAGTGAGATAGGTAACTTCTTCATCTCAATCCCATATACCAAGCTCTTCAGCTTTCTTCAACATCATCTTCAGTTGTTCCATTGTAGGACTCCCTCTAGTTTCTGCTTGAGTAGCTTTAAAGGCTCCTCCCGCATTACCCCATTTAAGTGCTGTTTTATCATCATAGCCAAGAACTTTAGCTGAGACGAAAGCACCTATAAATGCATCCCCGCAACCGACAGTATTAACAACCTTTAGGCCAAGTTTATCAAGAGGTACAGCCCTTACAAAAGTCACTCCAGAAGAACTAGAAATTGCAGAACCTTTAGAACCCATTTTTATTACAACCCGGATTTGATCATTATAATTACTAAGAATGTTATAGATCTCTGCAGGATCCTCAGTACCTAATAACCTTCTAAATTCGTGATGATTAAGTATAAAATAATCAACCAAAGGAAGAATATTCTTTAATTTATCAAATCCTTCATGAATTAAGACTCCTGGATCCCAAAATGTAATTGCATTATTTTTCTTTGCGATTTCAAACACTTTTTTAACCGTCTCTATGGGTGGGTTAGTCACAATAACACACTTTGCTTTCTTTATCAAAGCTCTCCTAATATTATTATCAATATCCTCCGGCCTTAATTTCTTTTTAATTTCATGAAAGGTATAAATGATATTTCTTCCTTCTTTATCAACTAAAATATAGGCTTGACCAGATTCCATGCCCTTTATAAACTTAATTCCGCTATAATCAACTCCTTCTTTCTCCAGTATATCAATTTGGATCTTAGCTATCTCATCGTCTCCTAGAACACCTATAAGAGCAACCTTGTTTTTACCTAAAATTCTTGCTGCTGCAACAGCAATATTTGCAGCAGTACCCCCAGGAACTCTCTTTATCTTTCTAATAAACATTTTTTCTCCTGGACCGACAAATTTATCGACGTATAGAGTGATGTCCCAATTGATTGAACCAACTGAAACTAATTCAACCATTATAGAATCACCTTGTAAAATTACTTAGAGTGTAGGAATTTTTGATTAATAAACATAATTTAAGTCAAGAATTAAATGAATCAGCAGATATATTTTAAATACCTTATTTGATAATACCAAAATTGGTAATACTAATTGATGGGATACTTATGGAGTGGGTAGTTATAACAGCGAAGATTCCCAAAGAATTAAGAGACAAAGCAAGAAAATATGGAATCGTCATAAATAAAATCGTCAGAAAAGCCCTTGAGGAGGAAATAAGAAAAAGGGAAGAAGAGGAGTTTAGAAAATCATTGGAAGACGCATCAAAAATCCTTAGGAAACTAAACCTAGAAAGAGTAAAAAGTAGTATAAGAGAGGATAGAGAAAGATGAAAGAAAAGACCCTCTTAATAGATACTAGCGCGTTAATATCTTTAATTCAGCGAAAGATAAACGTAAAGGGTCACGCTATACTAGATTTAACTCTATATGAGCTGGGAAATGTATTAAGAAAGGAAGTGATGATATACAAGACGATTACAAAAGAGGAGCTAGATAAGCTTCTTAAAAGCTTAGAAATAATACTATCTCAAATGAGGATAATAAGAATAAGCCATAATAACCTTAAAGAAATATGCGAGATAGCAATTAAAAACTCATTAACATTTTATGATGCTGCTTACATTTTCTACGCTAAGAAGGAGAACTTAATCCTCGTAACCGATGATGAAGCTCTGTATAAAATAGCAAAGAAATACGTTAAGACGCTCAGAAGCGATGAAATTAAAGAAAATTTAGAGGTCGGGAATTGACAACAAATACGTTCATTTGTTGACAAATTTTGCCAATGAAACATATTGTTTTAAATGATAACTGGAATACACCTATTAATAACTTCCTATTTATTGCTGAGAAATTTTCAATTCGAAATGTATTTCGAATATATCACTCCCTCTTTAAAGTATGCTTACTGAAATTGGTAGAGATTCTGCTAGGTTCATTAAAATGGTACAGCTTATGTTAAAAGTTTCGCCCAGAAGAATAACTTTAAAGGATATTGAACGAGCCATAATGCTCTCAGAGGGAAGTGTGAAGGATAAGTTGATTGAAATATACATTAAAAAGACACTATTAGCCTTAAAGAGTGATGATCCTGTAAAGCCAATCATTAGAAATTATAGGGCGTATAATCATGTAGTGGATATTTTAGAGAAGTTTAATCTCTCACAAAGGATGAGGGATGAACTGAAAGAGTTAGCTTATTACCTTATGATTAAAGCGATTGAATATTATAAAATGGTCAAAAATTGTAAAGAAAGCGTTCTAGCCATTCAATTCGCTCTTCGAGTTGCTTATCTTTCTCAAAGCTCTGACATAATAATGAAATCTCTCCATAATGCTGGAGTTATGATGATACTTTGTGGTATGAAGGCTATCGGAAAAGAGTATATAGAACGGGCTAAAAAGTATAAAAAAGAACTCAAGTAACTTTAGGGATATTTGAGAATACCTCTCGAAATTTTCAAAGATTTGGTGAAATAAAGACATCTCTCTTAATCTATTTTTTTACAACTAAAAATTAACTTATGAAAACTTTAAAGCATTCTGACATTGATATTAATGTATGGCTCATTACGGAGTAATAAGGTGAGCACTTATGGGAGTACTGGAGGATGCCTTAATGGAAGAACTGTATTATTTAATCGGCCATATTGCACATTCTGAACAGCACCTATTAGAGATAGATTCAGAGATAGGAATTCCAGTATTCCTTGACGAAGTTAACAACTTAAGGATGACTAGAAAGGATGTTGGCAAGGTTTTGTTTGAAGTTATGTTTGGAGGACTAAAATCGGATAATCCTGGAGAATTTAGGAGCAAGGCTGAGAGCTTATGGTGTACGATTAAGCATTTAACAATGGCTTTAATTCATTGTGATGAGTGTATCGAGAAACTTGAAAGAAGGTTCTCAGAGAAGAAGGATCCCTCAATTATAGAAAACATTAAGACACTATTAAATACGAGGAAAAAGATAAGAGAATTGCTGATGAGGATGCAATATCTCTCGGAGATAGGACAGTTTGAAAATGTAGAAGCAATCAGATGTAGGGAGGACTTATGTCTGGAGGAGGAAGAAGAAAAGTAATATCCATCGATGATCCCGATGGTATCTATTCTGTCTCTTATACACATCTCCGAGCCCACGAGACCTCTCTACATCTCGTATGCCGTCTTCTGCTTGAAAA
>CBDULE010000104.1:0-4320 GCA_965367995.1 uncultured archaeon
ATGTTTTTTGGTAGTTTAAAAAGCGAAAATAAGGCAAAACAATAGGAAATTAAAGAGAAAAATTTTGAAAATGTTTTTATATATTAAAATTTTAAAGTTTTGAATTTTTGTTTATGATTATATTAATACAGTAAGCGTTTTGAGAACCTCCATGAAACCTTTAATATCACCCGTGTAAATTAAATATTTGAGCCTTTTAGACCTTATGAATCCTTTTAGGCTAAGCTCCAAATAGATGAATTTTCCTTCTAATATCGAAGCTTTAGCATGTTTAACTTTCTCCCACCTTATTATTCTTGTCTCATTATCCTTCAAGTTTAGAACTAGTCTATCATTAAAAATCAAGAAGCTTTTAACTACTTTAGCATCAGGACATATCATCATTACTGTATTTGGAACCTCCACATTAAGTTCATCTTTAATTAGAATTCCTCTTAGAAGGTCTTTATTTTTCACCAACTCCTTATCTATTTTAGCCAAAGTATTAAGCATATCATTAATATCGGAGCCTATATCTCCCAATTTGCTTTCTGTTTCTTCTTCAAATTTTTCGAATTTTTCTCTTAACAAATCTAATTTATTTTATTTATCATATCTCTCTTATCTTTGCTTATTTTTGATAGATTAATCTCCGTCCACAATATCTCTTTAACCCTAATTAGAACTTTTATCAATGGGCTTAACTTCTTATATTCATTTTTTAGATCCCTAGTAGAGAAAGCATCGAGGATTATAGGATCGCCTGGAAATATACCATTCCTTTCTACATCATCTATAACATCCGCAAAAAAGTTTGCTATAAACATCGCTATTTCATATGACCCGACGACTTTCTTTGCTGCTGAAATTATCAAAATTGATGTTACAAGGTCATATGGACATATTATATAATGACCTATCTCATGTCTACTTACAAATCTAAGGAACTTCTTTATCTCATCTAAGGTTAAACCTTTGGGAACAAGAGTGACATTTAGAGTTGTCTTCCAATCATTTTCCGGATCTATATAGAAACCTTCGCTACTCTTAGGATCATATATTATCCTAGGCTCGGGTATTGGTGGATAGAAAAAATCTTCTAAGGCTTTATTAAACATATCTCTAGCAATCTCTATCAGCATATCTTTGCTTAATTTTTCACCTTTCAATAATACATCACCTTAGGTTTCTTCTCAGCTTTTCTATAGTCTCGAATACCCTTAATGCGAGCTTTCCTCCAGCGATATCCATGGTCATTATAGCGTTATCATCATCTGATGGAATAGTAACTCTTATTTCTATCTCTGGCATTCCGTAAAACTTTCGGTAAAGAGGTCCGCCTATAATGTCCTTAAAGAATCTTTTTAGAGATTTTAGAGGTATTTGCTTTATTAGGTCAATCTGTATTTCCCTCCACTCTCCTAGCTTCATCTTAATAGTTCTTTTTGTTAGTGAGAATATGGCATTGTACAACTCTCTAACAAGCTTATGCTTTCCTGTAACCGTTACATCAGACTCTATTTTAGAAAGAAGATCATCAATCTTCGATATTATGGTTTTTTCATCAAATCTGCCGACTTTAATCATGTTTAATATCTCTTCTACCTGTTTATAATATGTGGCATATCTTGAATCCTCCGATATACTCTTGATTATTGGCTGAACATCTGATGCAACAAAAACATCAGCTTTTGCCTCCTGATTGAGCTCATCTAAATCGCTCTTTGTAAGCTTTAGAGCCCATCCCCTATCAATTATTTCTAGGATTCTTCTACCCCTTCTCGCGTATCTATTGAATACTCTTTGAACTAGATCCTTCGTTAGAAGTATCTTGTTTCCATAATAAGGTTTCTCTCGAAGTATATTTTCAGGATAATCAAGTCTATGCCATAATACAAAAGGAGCAACAGCCACTATAAAATTTGGAAGAACTTTATCATAACCCAATAACCATGCTAAAGCCTTTGAGTATCTCTCAAGATCCTTAGCTGCTCTCACGCTTGGAGGTGTTTTAATCTTATTACAGACAGACTCTCTTGTGTTGAAATGACAGTTATCGCATAAACCACTATCAACGTTTAAGAATTCTGCATTTTCCTTATTTGTTCTTATGCAAGCTCTAAAGCTGCCTATTAGATATGTTATGAAAAACATTGATTCCTCTGGCACGGTTATTGTATCATCAATTATGTGCCATATATTTATTATTTCCTCCTCAGTCATTATTGCTGGAACTTGAGTGTCCTCATCAAAACCATATAGCTTTTCGTCTCTTCTTCCAAGGATATCAAATAAATGAGGAGCTTTTGGCATCGTTACCTGAATAGCTATGGAGAATCTATCCATAAATGGGGCTCCCATAGGAAAAGTTCCGACATCCTTTGGATTTAGAGTTGCGTAAAGAACATAATCTCTAACTTCATAAACTTCACTTCCATATTTCACAATTCCCTCTGCTAGGAGAGAGAATAGAACATCTTGCATATGGGGTGAAAGTCTATTTACCTCATCTATTATCTTCCAGAAAGTCTTAACAAACTCGGACCATTGAACTACTTCCTCTCCACTCATCAATCTAGCAACATCAAATCTAGCTATAGCCTTTTCTTCTGTTAGATGAGGATGCGCTCTTAAAATAGATCTCTCAATCTTCTTAAGAGGTGTACCAGTCATCATTCTTCCTAGTATTTTTGCAAGAGTTGTTTTACCTCCTCCGTGGCCTCCGTATAAAAGCATTGTTCCCTTCGGTACTAAAGCGTTTAAAATAGCCATTGTGAGGATAAGTGGCAGATTGATTATTCGCCTTTCAACCCTTACTCTGAGCAATTCATGATGAATAAACAGCTTGTTGCTTTGTACTATATTCATTATCATATTTACTTTTCTTCTTAACAACCTCTCATCCAGAACAGCAGAAGACATATCCTCACCGTTATTCTATCACAATATCCAACAAAACAAGGGCTTTGTCGGTAAGCTTGACATAATTACCATCGGATTTAATAAGACCAAAACTCTCAAGAATTTTCAAATCTCTTTTTATGGTATTGATGCTTACATTTCTTATTTCGCTTAGTTCATCAATTGTTATCTTACTCCCTCTCTCCAGATATGCTTTTGCTACAGCAAATAATGTTGCTAATGCGCCAGGAGGAATGGGGATAAATCTATAATCAGCTTTATAGCTTTTTATAACATATTTTCTCCTTATAGGTATGTAAACTATCCTTAAACCAATTGGCTTTAAAATTCTCTCTAAAGCGGCTAGAAGTTGATATACTCTCAACCTACCTAAACTCTCATTTTTGAAACCTAGAAGTCTAATCATTTCATTTATTGAAGCACCATAGTCTCTTCCAGTTCTCACTAAAGCGTTGAAGATAATGCTAATCTCATTCAGCAGACTTAATCTTCTCGCTATACTCATCTACTTCGACCTCTCCTCTAGAGAGTAAATCTAATAGAGTTATAATTTTCAGAGCAAGCTCTTCAGCATCTTTTGCTTTTCTTAAATAAGAATATATGTTTAGCTCTCTAGATTTAATCTCTTCAATCAGCTTCTTTGCCTCCTCCTCAATTAATCCTACTTCTTCTTTACCTAAAACTTCAGAGACATCAATTTCACCTTCTTCCCTTAAATAAGCTTCCTCATGAACTTCTGGTGCACCATAACTCCTCGTAAGTTTCCTCTGCATTCTTCCTACAGAGGAAAATGATTCTGCAAGTGCTTCCATATTCAAAGCAAGTTCTCCTAAGCTAAATGGCGGATTTATGTATATCTCATATTTCCTTGATAGATCAAACAATATTCTCGATAGTTCAAAGAGTTCGGCATCATGTATTATGTTAAGAGCTTTTATTAGCTCAAGTATTTCTAGTATTTCATTTTCGTTAGCTGTTTTTATCTCGCTAAGAAGTTCTTCTATGTTAACATTAAATGGGTTTATTTTACCCTCAAAGACTCCTTTTAGTATCTTGTAAATCTTCTCTTTAATTTTAATCACCAAAATGATTCCAATAAAAGATTATTCTTAATGAATATCCTTTGAATTAAAGAATTTTAAAGCTTTTTCATATCTATATCCAAAACTCTGCTAAATGTTCCTGGCCTATAAACTCCAATAATTTTAGTCACATTTCCAGTTTTAATTAAGTTGGCAAGGATGCTTCTATTGCTCATAAATATTAGGACTATAAGGGATTTTTCGGCCGATACTCCGAGTATTTTTCCCACATTTTGGATATTCTCCTCATCGAGATTTATTACCAATTCCTGTCTCTTATACACATCTGACGCTGCCGACGAATTAGACGGTGTAGATCTCGGTGGTCGCCGTATCA
>CBDULE010000105.1:0-4298 GCA_965367995.1 uncultured archaeon
ATATTATTTTTGTATCTACATAATGTATTTAAAATAATACATATTCGGTGACGAAAATGACATCAATAACTAAAAAAGTAAAGGTTCTTTCGGGATATAGGATAACAATTCCCAAGGAGATAAGGGAGAGAATGAAGATTAAAGTTGGCCAAGAGGTCACTATCACTGCTAAAGGCGGAGAGATAATTATCAAAGTATTCGACGAAGATCCCGTCTTCAGCTTATTGGGAATTGCTGAAGGCGCGCCTAGGAAGAGTGGTGATGATATTTTTTTAGAGGAGATTTCTAAGAAGGTGAAAAAAGTTGATGTTCGTAGATGCTAACATATTTATAAACTGGATGGCAGCAAGAAGAAGCATGTCAATAGATGACGCATTGTGCGGATATATACTAAAAAGAATAATGGATGGTGAAACTGCTGTAACAAGCACGCTTGTTAAAGATGAAGTATTAATATGGTTATCTCGATACAAAGCATCCGCTTTAGATAAGTTTATAAAAGCCATCAGAATGATGCCGACCTTAATTATAGAGGAACCCACATTGGAGGATGAAGAATTCGCTATAAAGAATTTTGGGAGATATAATCTAGGAATTTCTGATCTAATAAATCTCGGAATGATCAAACGATTAAAATTGGAAGGAATTTATACGCTTGATAAAGGATTTTTATCAACAGGAATAAAAGTTGTGTTCTATGAGCTTAAAGAGGAAGATGGTTTTAAGGCTTTCATTGAAAAATTAAGAAAAAGAGGATATTTAGTGAAATAAGAGTTCACTGATAATAAGCATTTTCTAAAAGGATAGCAAAAGTTTTTGAAAGAGTTTAAGAATAGAACCATTATAGCTTTAAAATGAAATTAAGAGCTTTATACTTAGGAGTTATATTGTCAAAGGCTGATTTTCATGTCCTTTCCTTATGCTGATGTTATAAATGTTGCAAGAGGATTAGCTAAGGCTGATTTAGTCATCAAAAACGCAAAGATAGTTAATGTCTTTACGGAGGAAATTCTTGAGGGAGGAATAGCTATAAAAAGCGGCTATATTGCAAGAATAGGAGAGATAGATGATGTAATCGGCGATAGAACTAATGTTTTAGATGCTAAAGGAGGATATTTAGCACCCTCTTTTATAGATGCTCATATCCATATTGAAAGTAGCATGATAACATTAACCCAATTTGCGAAGGCAGCTGTACCTCATGGAACTGGAGGAATAATTACTGATCTTCATGAAATAGCTAACGTTCTTGGGGAATTTGGAATAAAAATAATCCTTGAGGAAGCCAGAAAACTACCTCTTGAAGTATTTTTCATGGTTCCAAGTTGTGTTCCAGCTGCTGAGGGAATAGATACGGCTGGTGCAAAAATAGGGCTTAGGGAAGTTATGAAAATAATGGATGAGACTAATGCTATAGGTCTCGGGGAGATGATGAATTATCCAGGAGTTCTTAACTTAAATGATGAGGTTATCGGGAAAATAGATTATGCTCATAGTAAAAGGAAGATTGTTGATGGTCATGCGCCTCTATTACTTGGAAAAGAACTGCAAGCGTATATCGCAGCTGGTATTAAAACTGACCATGAGAGCGTAACCGAGGAGGAAGCTATAGAAAAATTGAGATATGGAATGTACCTTCTGGCGAGAGAAGGATCCCTTGCTAAGAATCTATCTACGTTGATTAGAGCTATTCTAAAGAAAGAATTTCCTCTAGATAGAGTTATAATAATTAGTGATGATAAACATCCCGACGATTTGGAAGAAGGTCATCTAGAGCCAAGCATAAGAAAAGCAATCGAGCTAGGTGTTGATCCAATAAAAGCAATAAAGATGGTGACAATAAACCCAGCAATCGCTTATAATTTAGATAGAATAGGAGCTATAGCTCCAGGCTATAAAGCAAATCTCGTAATTTTAAGCTCTCTGGAAAAAGTTAAAGTGGATTCTGTTTTTTATAAAGGAAAACTAGTAGCTAAAGAAGGGAGATTAATCGTAGATATTGAGGACATATCATATCCAGAAAAAGCGTTGAAGTCAGTAAATGTAAAGAGGATTCCGAGTGTGGAGGAATTGACTGTAAAATTCGATGGAGAAAGGGCAAAAATTCATGTAATCGGAGCAAAAGATTTGAGTTTGGTGACGGAACACATCATAGAGGAGGTTAAAGTAGAAGACGGAAAAATATTACCGAAGCCAGAGAAAGATTTATTGCAGATAGTCGTCTTGGAGAGATATAAGGGAGGAAGAAGCTTTGGAGTTGGTTTCATAAGAGGCTTTGGGATAAAAGAGGGTGCAATTGCTCAAACCATAGCTCACGATAGTCATAATATAATTGCTGTTGGAGCTAGCTTAGAGGATATAGTTCTAGCAATTAAAGAACTTGTGAATATGCAAGGAGGAGTTATTGTTGTTAGAAATGGGAAAGTTCTTGGAAAGATACAGCTAAAATTTGCTGGTCTCATGAGTCTAGAGTCCGCTGAGAACGTTGGAAGAGAGCTTGTTAAGTTGAGAGAACTTGTTAAAGAACTTGGTAGCAAGCTTGAAAGACCCTTCATGACGTTATCATTCATGGCTTTACCAGTAATTCCAAAGCTGAAGATAACTGATAAAGGATTATTTGATGTGGAAAAATTCAGCTTCATAGAAGTTGCTGAGAGAGCATAATGAATAGAAAAGCAGGATAAATTACAGAATGATATAGTTAATATCTTTATTAATATGGTAATTAATGGCTCTAGATGTAATTATTAATGATTAACATTATTGAAATAATCTATTCCAAACCTTTAAATTTCATGGAATCTATTATAATATATACTATCGGAAATGAAGGGATTAGGAGGAGGTGAGGGGTATGATGGCGGGCCGTTTGAAGACAATTTGACGGTCCGTCATCTCCTCTCATCTCCTCCTAATCCCTGATTCAGTTCTTCGATATCTAAGACTACTTTTTTCTTTATAATCCATATACTTATTAACGTATGAATTGATACTAATACTCCAATAATTAAGTAGTAAGCTTCTACGTACTTGAGGAGCATACCTACGATGAAATAACCTCCTGCTTGAAAGATGTTTAGTATAACTCCCTCAGTTCCAGTATAGAAGCCTGCTACCTTCTTTTTGAACCTTCTCTCAGTCAGCTCTATTACATTTGCAAGGGCTACATATCTTGCTATGTTATAAACGATGAATCCGAATAATGAGCCTATTAGAAATGTAATAGCTGAGGGAATTAAAGCGATATTCATTAATAGCGAGGCTGGAGCTAGAATTACGGAGGGTACTAATAATACTATGAAGGCTTTCTTGAATTTCATTTTCTTTGATAAGATGCCAGTTAATATAAATCCCAAAATGCCAGAGAATATGAAAAGCAAAATTAATGGTATTAGCTTATTGATAGATTCTGCTGTCAATATATTTTCTAAGGTTATGTTCATCTCACTAAATATCATCTCAATTATTGGAACAGCTAAAGCCGTAAAGTAAATGAAGCCTATGCCTAATATGCCATCTACAATCAGCCAAAATATGAAGTTAACATCCTTAAACAAGATCTTTAAATCTTCTTTTTTGAACTCTGTAGTTTTTATTTTAGCACCTTCTCTTATGGTTATAATTAGTAGAAAGAAGGATAAGAATGATAGAACGCTAAATGCATTTATTACCGAGATGAGTAGATTTAAATCACTCGCTATTAGGGGTAATAGAAAACTAAAAATCGTTCCTACACCTCCTCCTATGCCATTAAAAAAGTTCTCATATATCGATATTTCAGCTCTCTCTTCCGGTTCTGATATTTCTGGAAGCATTGCCTGATACGCTGTTATAGTTCCAATATAAAAAATGTCAAATAAGCTTACTAAGATAAGCTCATAAACGAATAATAAAATCTGATTTTCTAAATCGATGAAATAGAAAGGAGCATAAAGAAGCGAAAATGAAACCGAAAGAATAATTGAGCCGATGAGGATATATGATTTTCTGAGCCCTAATTTTTTCAATAACGGTCTTTTGTCAGAAATGAACCCGATGATTGGTCCTGAAATTGCCATTAGAATTTTTCCAATAGACATAGCTAAACCATTAAGAACGGGATCAAGGTTGAATATGAAAGTATAAACATAGATTGTTGCCAATGAAAATACGCTTAGTAACAATGATGAACCAAATCTAGCAATACCAAATATAATTCTTTGAATCCTCCTCAATCTTCACACACCATTAACTCGTAATGAAATGAAAAACAAAGTCGAAAAAGATGATTAAGACTAATGGGAAGAATTATGCTTAAT
>CBDULE010000106.1:0-4244 GCA_965367995.1 uncultured archaeon
TTTCAAGCAGAAGACGGCATACGAGATGTAGAGAGGTCTCGTGGGCTCGGAGATGTGTATAAGAGACAGGCTCATACGCTATTTACTTAAGGAACTCATCAAGAGTTTTCGTAGGACGTTCCTTTCTTTTTCTTTTCTTTTTATTTTTAATTATTTTAGAATAAATAGCTTCTCCCCGAATAGCTTCTGGCCTGGCTTTCTTTGACCTAGCTAGTCTACGTTTCATTAAATCAATAACTGTACTTCTAATAATTTCAACCAAATCTTCAAGATCTAGAATTCTAGCAATCTCATAATCAATCTCTTTAATCACTGTATTAAATAAACCTTCTATACCTTCTTTAGCTTCTTTGCCCGTAAGCTCTTTAGCTAATTTAGAGCCGACAATATTCTCTACACTATCAGCTCCTCCTAGCCTTCTAGCTTCAGCCTCAAGTTTATCAAAGAGCATAGCAAGATTCGCAATAGTCTCTTTAGGGAGCTTTTTAACATCAAGAATTAAAAATTCACTAAGTGGTTTAACATCTAATTCTAATAACGCTACGCCACCAGCAGTTCTACCCTTCACTTCAGCCTGCAATTGACCAAATGACGAGTTTAAGTATGCCAACAAAGCTTTCAGCTCTGTTTCACTAAATATTACCCCCTGTCTAGGTATCAATGCTAAAATTCTGTGATCTAAAGCACAATTGAACTTTGCCAAAACAAACCTCATCCAATATCGAGCACCATAAGTAACATATATTGGCGCTTTAATGACTCCTCCAAGATCATACCAGTCATGGAACTTATAGGTTGTATTATTGTAAATCCAAGAACCTAGTTTTTTTCTAATCTTAGCTACGCTAGATTCAGAGACTGGCTTTCCCTTATTTGGTCCTTTCTTTATCGTTATAACGCGCTCTCCTAGTTCAATATATTTTTTAACTTCATCAGGAAGCTTACTTTTTGGTGCATTTGCTATGAAGATGTATCTTTCTTTGATTTTTTTCCAATCTTTTTCTTGGAAAGTAAAGAATACCATACGATCAGATGATGGAAGTAATGGATATATATAGCATCCCACATACTTATCTAGACCATATTTCTGGAGCGCATAATCATCTAAGTAGAAAAAGTCTTGACCACCAACACCAGCTCCTCTGCCTTTTTTTGATGCATAGACGGACCAAGCAGTATTTCCTTCACTAGGATCAAAATAGGTATCTAGTCTTGTAATGTAAGGGCTTTGCTTCAGTTTGTCTAAGAGCCTCTCTATTCCAAATACAAACACAATCCATTTATTTTGTTGCGCTTTTTCGCATATTTCCCGTTGTAGATATGTATTAATTAGCATCCACCCGCCTTTGATCTCAATTCTCTGGTTAGAGACGTTCGGTACATTAGAAAAATCGCTTATAACTTTTAATATTTCATCAACATTAACATCTTTAATTATATGAAGATAGGTAAAAACTACTGTATTAGCATCTCTTTTTTCTTTGTTGCTTTCTTTTTCTAGCAAAATTATGCATGCTCCTATAATTGGTACTGGAAATACCCTCGAAGAAATGTCTATTATTGCTTTTATCTTGTAATGATCCAGAAGATATTTACCAAATTCAATGCCATATCGCGTTTGTAACCAGGAATCAGATATTATCATTCCTAATCTGCCGTTTGATTTAAGAAATTTCGTTGAATGCATTATCCAGAATGTATAGACTCCAGGCAATGCTCCTCCAGTTATATACTTAAGTAAATTATATTCCTTGAGATCCGAAGCTAGGTTTTTCTTGATGAAGTCTTTGGTGGTTTCGGGAAGTTCATTCCATCTTGTATATGGGGGATTGCCTATTATGGCATCTAAATTTTTGAAGTATATTTCTTGATATTCTTTACCTCTAATTGTTCTAATGCGGTATGGAGTAAGCTTCTTTTGTTCTGGTATTATGTTAAAGTAATCATCAACGATTATTCTTAGGTTTATACTGGGAACTTTTGGGTTCCTCATAGCCAGATTCATTGCTGTTAAGTGAGCTGGGAATTCATTAATATCTACGCCTATTAACTGATTAAGTATCTGTTCATGTACGTCCTTCTTGACGTATTTTATTTTTTGATATGATGTTCTCAATTTAAGCTCTACTAATCTCTTGTATGCTTCGACTAAGAATGTCCCAGAGCCACAACCAGGATCAAGGATCTTATCGTCAGGATTTCTGACACACCATTTAGTTATAAGTTCCGCTATTGGTTTGGGTGTATAAAATTGTCCTAAATTATGTCTTTCCTCAGCGGGTATTAGCTCCTCATAAATGTAGCCGATAATATCGCCGAATCTTTCAATTTTATAAATATCAATTAGATCTATTAATCTATCTATTGCCTTTGCTACTTCTTCGTCTTCGATTACATCTATGCGATCGTAAATTCCCGTATGAAAAATTGCTTCGTAGTCTCCTGTAATCCTAACGGCCAATTCAAATGCATCTTTAAGTTTGGATAGATATTCATTAACGCTCTTTACCTTTCCTTCTCTATACATCGGTACTAATCGTGGAAGGGAACCGTAATGTCTCTCCAGAATTTTGTAAAATATGATCTTATTAAGGAATACATACGTCATTTCTCTAGCCAATTGTTCAGGTGAAGGTTTATAGCCTTTGCTCTTCGCATATTCTTCAATTTGTTTATTTAAGTCTTCTTTATATTTGCCTTCTGGAGCTATAGCATCCAGAACAAATGGTGTTAAGAAATCAACAAAGCCTCTTAGATCCTCGATGAGCCCCCAGTGTAATTCCTGTCTTTTTTCTTCAAAACCATACTTTTTGATATAAATACCAGTAATTACGTCAATAATCTCAGCAAAGAAGTCCTCCGTAAATCTTATTGATACATGAGCTATTCTATATTTCTCTCTCAATTCATGAATATACCTAAAATCCAAAACTTTATCATAGTTTCGTTGGTCTATTGCTCTCCAATTTACTTTTTTATCAATATCCTCTGGTACCATAAAAAGTGCAATTTGCTTATCATTAGCTGTTGCTACGAATGGGACATACATTCCATTTCTCTTAAGAATAGCTACGTATGCAAATACTTGACCTAAGACATCTTCAGACATAACCATAAACCGTCTTTCTACGCTATATCCCCCCACTTCTCGCTTCTTTTTGGTCTCTATAAGTAAAATTGGCTTACCTCCGTCTATTAAAACGGCTATGTCAGCTTTTCTTCCCTCAAGGTTTTCTCCATATTGTCTTCTAACATCAACGATCGTTACCTCATTAAATTTTTTACCTTTAAATTTAATGAGAATGTCTCTAATCTTATCTTCTACATCGATCTCTCTTCTGAATCTAAAGCTCATTTTCTCACCAAATTGCAATTATCAATCCTTAGCAACCCTCTAAAGAGCATTTTTAATAATCCTCATTAATAATACTCTTTATATTACCCCTATATGCTCAGAATTAAATTTTATTGGATTTTATTCTGATGAGCTTCATATTATGTTAAAGCGTAATAGGCTTTGTCTCAAATTTATCTCTTTGTTCTTTGTCCCGTTCAATCTTCTAGACCTCTCTCAGTCACTAATCGAGACTTAATACAATTACCCTAGAGACGCTATAGGTTAGGACGTGATAAAGCGCCGCGGATTCTTGTCTCTTAAGACCCGCTATAGATAACGTTCTCAACTATAGACTTTAGAGAAGCGAAAGCAGTCTCCAACGGAGCTTCTAACGCTCTAGAGAGTCTCAAAAAGCCTTATAATTCGTTCATGATTACAACCTAGCATCTCTCTTAGGCTCAACTTCCCAGTCTTAGGCGGGATAATAGGGCTCAATTTATGCCTCCCTGTACTCTCTATGATATTGTCGCACTACTTTGAGACAATCTACATCTGCCACGGAATATATTATGTGCTGGATACGACTATTTTGGGAAGAATAGATGATTTTTCAAAAATAATAGAGAATAGATATGATCTGTAGAAGACTTAATTATTGCTGATAAGCTTCGCTTCTCTGAGATATTAAATCAGGTCTTAAATGTTAAAATTGATGGTCTCACGATTGCTTGGGATATTGTGCGTAAAATGGTGATCTAATTGTGGAAACAGCGTACTACAAGATCTTAAAAACTAACGATTATTCACACGTACAGCATATACTATGCTTTAAGAATAGCTGTCTCTTATACACATCTGACGCTGCCGACGAATTAGACGGTGTAGATCTCGGTGGTCGCCGTATCAT
>CBDULE010000107.1:0-4210 GCA_965367995.1 uncultured archaeon
GGCATACGAGATGTAGAGAGGTCTCGTGGGCTCGGAGATGTGTATAAGAGACAGGAATATTTGAAAACGCGGATATCTTTGAATGTGAAGTTTGGGAACTATTTGGCGTTATCTTTGAGGGAAATAATGAGGTAAAACATCTCTTTCTAGAAGATTGGGATGGTCCTCCTCCATTCAGAAGAGATTTTAATTGGAGAGCGTATGTTAAAAAAGAGTATGAGGATTGATTGATATGCTGAAAATCAGTAAGATATTAAAACCATTTGCGCGCGGAGTTAAGATTCTTACTGATAAACCTATAACGATAATGGCTCCTCCAGCAACGAGAGTAACTAATGGATTTAGAGGACGGCATATTCTATTCGCTGAAAAATGCATTAGTTGCGGCCTATGTGAGAGAGTTTGTCCCAATAAGGCAATAGTTTTAGTTAATGATGAAAGAGCAAAAAGAGGTAGAGCTCCAAGCATTGATTATTCGAGATGTTGTTATTGTGGATTATGCGTTGATGTTTGTCCTACAAAAGCACTTCAGTTTACTAATTTTTACACGATGATTGCTCCGGATAAGGAGATGTTTAAATTTACTTCAAAAAAGCTAAGTGAGAGGCCTAATGTTAGAATTATGGAGATAAAAGGAAAGAGAAAAATTCGTGGATGGGCTATCTCTAGGAGCATATGGTTAATGTCATTCCCAACAGGATGTTGCTTTATTGAAGCAGTTCCATGGATGAGCAATCTTTATGATATGGAAAGATTAGGTATGGTTGTAGTTGGTTCACCAAGGCATGCGGATGCAATTGTAATAGGAGGTTATGTGACTAAAAAGATGATGAAGAGAATCTTAAAAATATATTCTCAAATGTCCAAACCGAAATTTGTAATAGCTCTTGGAGTATGTCCTATGACAGGAGGTACCTATTGGGACAGCTATAATACGATAAAGAGGATCGATAAATATATTCCAGTTGATATCTATATCTCTGGATGTCCTCCAAGACCGGAAGCTATAGGGGAAGCCATAGTCGCAGCGATGAAAATGATTGAGAGGGGGTACTATGGAAAAGAAGAGAGGATAAATACTGAAAAAGGGAAGATGGAGGTCAAAGAGATTGATGTGGAATCTGATGAATATACGCTTGTTCCAATAGGACCAGCTCATCCAGCTTTATGTGGTTTGGATATACTTGTCAAACTTAAAGGGGAAAGGGTTATTGATGCAAAAGTGAATGTAGGCTACCTACATAGAGGATTTGAGAAATTAGCTGAATATAGAACATGGTGGCAAAATGTAGCTCTTCTGCAGAGAATTTGTGTCTCTGAGGGTTCTCATTATGAATTAGTCTATTCGGAAACCGTTGAAACAATAGCGGGCATAGAACCACCACCTAGAGCTAAATATCTTCGTGTCATTCAAGCGGAATTGTCTAGAATTCAAAGTCATCTTTTTAATTTAGGAATGATTGCTGGTGCTACTGGATTCAATACTGTCAAAATAATAGCTTTAGGTCACAGAGAGTTGACATTACAGATGATAGAAAAGCTTACTGGTGCAAGGATATATCCAATATATAATGTACCTGGAGGTGTGAGGAGAGACATAAAAGAATCATTTAAACGAGATCTGCTAGAATATATCAGGAAAATGAAAAAGGAAATTAAGGTTTATGACGATTTGCTATTTAGCAATGAAATATTTATCAGTAGAACTAGAAATATTGGAATTATTCCTAAAGATGACATTCCTAAATACCATATTGTTGGTCCAAATGCGAGGGCTTCTGGTATCGATTATGATGTCAGAAAAAGAAGACCATATGAAGCCTATGATAATATAGACTTTGAGGTGATTAAATGCAAAAAGGGAGATGCTTATGATAGAACCCTATGCAGAAGAAGAGAAATCGAGGAGAGCTTAAGAATACTTGAACAAGCCATTAATGATATTCCATCTGGCTCAATTAGAGAAACAAAAATGAAAAATGGAAAGAGACTGACGCCTTTTGTTCCAATACCAGAAGGTGAAGCAATAAGATGTGTTGAAAGTGCTAGAGGTGAACTATGTTTTTATATTATTAGCAGAGGGGAATTACATCCTTACAGAGTTAAAATTTTCGGTCCTACATTCAGCTTGATACTTAAATATCTGCCTAAACTTCTCATAGGTGCTTATTTTGCAGATGTTCCTGTCATATATACATCATTAGATAACTGTCCTGCCGATCATGATAGATAGCTGTTTAAATAGAGAAAAATTTATTATCCTTGCGGGATATTTATTACCAAATACTTCTTATTAGAAGTAAAGTTTCGTTTTATTTGCTCACCATGAAATGACATTTTAAATGCTCTCTCCTTGAACAAAGATTTTAAACATTTTTTTATTTCATATATTTGAAGGATATTAGGAGGCATATGTTATGATATTAGGTTATTTCCTTATAGAATCTTCAGGAACACCATTAATAGTTAGAGACTTCTATCCAGTTTTTAGAAAGGATATGGTTAAGCTTGTCCCTGCGGTTATCTCAGCTATTAATAGCATAGCAAGAGAAGCTCTTCAAGCTGAAATTAAGGAGATAAGAACAGATAAAGGTATATTATATATTGGCGTTGGTAAGGATTATTTCTTAATACTCCTTTCTGACACAGAAAGCCCCGTTGCATCGGAATTGATTAAGAACATGAAATATCATATAGAAAAGAAAGATTATAGTATGGAAGACTTAATCTATAACGATATCCTTGTTGAGAGACTCAAAGAAGAGCTTGATGATATCATAATGGGTCTTCCAGCAATCATACAGGATATAAAGGATTTAAATAGTATGCTTAAGGGAGCGTTTGCATTAGAGAGCGAGGATAAATTTATTAGTCCAACAAAGATAAAAGTCAAAGCAAGTACTTTAAAGGTTAAAATAAGGGGATTTAGAGGTCTCAAGTACGCTGGAAAAACCTTAGAAGATGCAGTTAACGCGATGATTAAAGGAAATATTCATGAAGCTCTCGGAATCGCTGCTACAATAATGGAAAAAGAGCCTGATAATGATCTAGCAAAAGCTCTTTACGTCAAAGGATCTGTGATATTAAATAAAGCCCCGCCTCATGTGGACGCGCCAAGCTTAGAAGAAACACTGGCTATAGCTGAAAAAATTAAAGACGAATTTCTTAAGTACAATGCTGAGGCGGACATTTATTCCATTATAGAAGTTGAAAAAATGTTTGATAGATATGCTTTCGTGATGAAGCATTTGAACGAGATAATAAAAGTACTAGGAGAAGGTAGTATAAAAAGTAAGATTTATGCTATCTTATTCCACGACATAATGTTAAGCACACTTTATCATTTGATAATTAAGAACCTCGGAGAAGAATCTCCGTTAAGATGGCTTTTAGAATCTTATATGAAGTTTATAGAACTTGTAGAAATGACTAATATCAGATTTGATAAGTGGCTTAGAGAATTCTCAGAAGCAAAGACAAATCTAGATAGAGCAAAAACAGAGGGTAAGCCCATAAGGGATTATCTTGAGTTCATTTTCTCATTAACAGCTATAAAAATATTTACAATTAAGGATGTTTCTAGAATAGATATAGAAAGAATATTTGCTAAAGAAATAAAGGAAATAAGCGAAATCTTTGATTACATAATGACCCTTTCAAAGGGGATAACACCAGCGCACATACGACTTCTAGTCTATATCTTTGGCAAGCTATATCCTCTTAAATATCTCCAGATACTATACATGGGAGAAGAATTAGAGGAAATTATTAGAGATATTATCATCTCCACAGAAACGGCATTTAGATATATTATAACTATAAGAGAAGCTAGTAGAGATCGATTCCTCTTTTATGTTCTTCTCATGGCTATGCTTATAGATCTTTACGCGATGGCTTTATCATTCCAAAATAAGATTATGAAAGAAGTAACCTCATACATTGATTCCTTGTTAAATTATGATATGAGACACTTAAACATTATATCAAGAGCGCTATTGATAGAGTACTATGCGAGAATATTAACGGCAATATTAAATTCAGCATTATCTTTATCTTCAGAAGCTTCAAAGAAAGCAATAATATCCAGAGGTTTAAAAATACTAGAAAACCTTGCAAGAATTGCGGAAGAATATAGTTTTATATCTGTCTCTTATACACATCTGACGCTGCCGACGAATTAGACGGTGTAGATCTCGGTGGTCGCCGTATC
>CBDULE010000108.1:0-4163 GCA_965367995.1 uncultured archaeon
GATACGGCGACCACCGAGATCTACACCGTCTAATTCGTCGGCAGCGTCAGATGTGTATAAGAGACAGGAATTAAGGAGAACTGAAAAGAGGAATATAAGGCTTTTGATTTTTGACATGCATTCAGAATATGCATTTAAGCTTAGAAAGACAGGAGGTGAAGAAATAGCCGAAGGAGTCGGTCTTCTATTTAGATATAATTTTGTTAAATATACTGTTGATCCTGAGGAGGCTAGAAAGTATAAGACAAATCTTCTGAGGATAAATTTGAAAGAAGTTTCTGTGGATGACTTAAGACTTGTAGGTCAATTATTTGGATTAACTGAAACATTCTTAGCTCATCTAGGAACTATTAGTAGCAAACTAAGAAGAAGATATGGAAATTTCTGGTTTATCGCTCTATTGCTTTCAAATCAAGCTTTTTGGGAAAAGCTAGAGAATTCGGATGATGATGAGAAGAAAAACATTCTCTATGAATTTCTTTCGAAGTACAAATATGATGATTGGGAAGTATTTAATAATAATTTCGAGAGGATAATTGGAGATAATACGATTCTTCGATCAATAAGAGCTAATGTATCGAAGTTAGTAAAGATTGCAGATTATCCAATTACGATTTCCGAAAGTGATGTGGATAAAATTGTGAGTGATCTCACCGACGAAAGAGGCCAAAGTGTAATAATAAGCTTTGGAAAATTTGATAAGGAAGTTGTGCTTTACCTCTTATTAGCTAATTTAATCGCAAAGAAGCTCAGAAATAAGATTATGGAGGTAATTCAAAAGTTCGGAGAGCCTAAGACTAGGATAATCATATTCCTTGAAGAGGCTCACTATTTCCTTGGAAAAGAGACATATCGCTTATCCCCATTTGGAGAAATAGCAAGGGAGATGAGAAAAAGAGGAGTGACTCTCTGCATTATAGACCAGAAACCTTATGAGCTAGATCCAGATGTTATATCTATGCTCTGGACGAACTTTGTTTTCAACCTAACGGATAGGAGGGATATCGAAGCAGCGATCTATGGTGCTCCGAATGCAGAGCTTTTCAGGAGCATGATACCTAGGCTAAAAAGTAGGGAAGTATTTATCTTTGGTGAGGCTGTTGATTTCCCTGTTGTTCTTACTGTGAGAAATTATAGAGAATTTGTGGAGCATGTTAAAGAACTGCTAAAGGAAGAGGAAAAAAGACTTGAAGAAATTGAAGAAGCCATTGGATATTAGGAGAAAAGATAAGATTGGCCAAATAATTCCTAATAGTATGAGAAAACTTGTTAAATTTAGTTCACTCTCATAGGGAGATTTTTTCCTCCTTTTAGCTCCATAAAATCTTGAGGCCATGTATTCTGCTAAAGCATAACTTCGAATGTTTGAGGATATCAGAATCGTTGCTAGATACTGAGAAATCCAACGTCTTCCTTTAAACCTTCCTTTTAGAAATAATGCTATAAGAGCTTCTTCGGCATCTTTGATAATCACGGGAATTGCTTTAAAGGAAAGTTCTATGGATATTGTTAAAGTTTTAGGAAAGCCCAATCTTTCGAGGAAAATTGCAATCTCTAGAGGTCTCACTGAAAGATAAAATAAATTTATCAAAATAATAATTGTTATCAATCTTATTATCAGTCTAAGAGTGTAATTAAAACCATAAAAGACATAAGAGAAAATTGCTAAAATAATCAATGGTTTAAAAGAAGCCTTGAGCCCTCTCAGGATATTCAAACTTATACCGTTTATAAATGAAATTAAAAGGAGCAGAAGGATCTCCACGATTAATTGCTTAATGTCCAGCATTAATGAGAACGCAAAACCAATGATTGCGAGAAGAACTTTAAGAGATGCCGGATTCTTTAACAACTGATTCTCCTTTTTTGGAGTTAATAAGGCGTATTGAAGATCCCTTAGCAAATTTCATCCCTCAAAAATTTGATTAAATCGCCTAATTTTGGGAATCTTCTTCTCGTAAGATCTGAGAATTCAGCAAGTGGATGCTTTCCTACTTTTTTAGAATTCTTTACTGAGTAAATAACACTCTCAGGACTTCCTTGCTTGATAATTCTCCCATCATAAAGGAGAAATACGCGGTCAAAATACTCAACGATTCTCAAATCATTGGATGCAACAATCAAAATTTTATCCTTTTTCTCTCTCATCAATTCAATTATCTTCCTTCTTTTAATTTTATCAAGACCAATGGTAGGCTCATCGAGCAGAATAACATCGACATCCTTCAATAATGCTGACATAATTGCTACAATTCTCCCTTCTCCCTCGCTTAACTCTAATATCCTTTTATCTGAAAGTTCTGGCATCCTATCTCCAATTTCATCTTTAACTTTTGGACCAGTTAAATAGAGAAGATAATTTGATGGCAGATATATCATCTTACCCTTAACATCATCAATTTTTCTTATTGGCTTATTGTTAAGCAATATCTTCCCTTTTTCTGGTTTTAAAAAACCAACAATTACTTTTAATAATGTACTTTTCCCAGACCCATTAGGTCCAATTACAAGGTTAAGTCCCTCCCTAAAAGATGCGGTTAATCCTCTTAAAACCCATTGAGAATTTTTTGAGTATCTAAACCAGATATCCTTTAGCTCTAACAATATCGGCAGCCTCTTCGCAACTTAGAGGAACTTCATCGCATTTCGCACATATAAAAGCTTCAGTTATTAGTGGTATATCAACACCAGTTAAGAAGTTTATCACATCTTTCGGCTTTCCAGATGCTAGAATCTTTTTATCAATCACATAAACTTTATCAGAAAGACAAAGTAGCTCATCAAGATGATGTTCAAAAACTATAACAAGCCTCTCTTTGGAAATATCCTTTAACATACTGGCTATGAATATTGCATTTTTTCTATCAAGTCTAGCAAGAGGTTCATCAAGTATCAGCACTTTCGGATCTAAAACTAAGGTAGATGCAAGCATAACTAATTGTCTCTGTCCAGAACTAATTTCAGAAATTTTTTTATCAGCTAGATTCCCAATTCTGAATGCATTTAATACCTCTCTTACTCTCCTTTTAGCCTCTTTTAGGTCTCCGATAACATTTAGAAGAGGGATTAATAATTCCTCAGAAACAGTAGAAGAAAAAGAGAAAAGTTCAATATTTTGGCTTAAATAACCGACAATTCCTTTGAGGGATAATGGACCAGACTTTATTGGATTCACCCCAAATATGCTAATTGAGCCTTTAACCTCTGCTGGATAAACATGTGGTATTAGCCCAGATAGAGCCCTAGCTAATGTGCTCTTTCCGCTACCAGTTTTACCTGCAAATAATATTAATCCTCTGTCCTCTCTGAAAGATACGTCCTTTATAGCGAACTCTTTATGGTCGTAATATCTTATACTTAAATTCTCAACTCTCAACACGATAACCCATCTCCCTAAGAGTTCTAATCGTAGGTGTAGCTATCAATATACCTGCTACGACTTGACCTATGTTAACTGGAATCTCCATTAAGGCTACAATCCCGTATCCTAATACTATAGCTTCATAAAGGAAATATCCAGTCACCATTTCAAGTCCGGCTAAGAATGATGCTAGTGCAATCTGAATTGTTTCACTTTCGTAGAAAGATGCAACAACTATAAACACAAAAATTGCGAGTATCACTATAGCGATTGCTACGAATGGAATTGTTGTTTTAATTATTAATTTGGAGCCAAATACTGATGCATCAAGATAAATACCAATTCCGCCCCTTGCCATATATAAGACAAAAGCTGTGAATGGAACGGAGAAGGAAAGGGATATTATAAGTCTAATGTTTCCCTCTAACTCTTTAATTTTCCTAAAGAAGTAACCAGCAATAAATCCCTCAAGACCCTTAATCACAAAAGTTCCAGGAGCGTAATGAGCATAGCCAAGAAATAGATCTGCTAAAGCAGAACCTAATCCTCCAGCAATCGCACCGACTATGGGGCCTCCTAATATTGCTGCCAGATAAACCCCTGCTTCACCTATATTGAAGAAACCTTGTGTTGCTGGTGTTGCAATAACAATTACTGATGTGAACACAAATACAATCGCTGTAAAAATGACTGAGATAGCTATTTCTCTATAAGTTATAAGCTGTTTAGCTTCAGCTCTTTCAACCAAAATTAATCGCCTAAAGAACTGTCTCTTATACACATCTGACGCTGCCGACGAATT
>CBDULE010000109.1:0-4159 GCA_965367995.1 uncultured archaeon
GATACGGCGACCACCGAGATCTACACCGTCTAATTCGTCGGCAGCGTCAGATGTGTATAAGAGACAGCCTATATTATGTAATCTCGCTAGGCTTACCCTTCGTAGATATGCAATGCCCTCTTGCAAAAGGAGCAGTTTCACTGAAATATAAAAGGGTTTGGGAGGAGATAAATAAGCTAAATCCTATCGGCCAATTAAACTTTCTAAAAGCATCAATTAAGCTGAAAAATATGGTTCATAAGGAGGAAGTTGAACTAAAAGCTTGCAAAATATGTGGATATCCTACAACATCTCCAGACGGCATCTGCTCTTTTTGCAAAATAAAAATGAAAGTTTTAAGAAAATAAATTATATCTTATCTTCAACCCCAAAGATTAAGGTTATCAAAGCCATCCTTACTGGAACACCATAGCTGGCTTGCAAGAAATAGGCTGCGTATTTTGAGTAATCAACCTCATGGGCTATTTCATCCACTTTTGGAAGAGGATGCAGTATTTTCAAATCATCCTTTGCGTTCTCTCTGAGCATATTCAATGTTATTCTATAGCTTCCCTTGACCTTTTCATACTCCATGATGTCCGGAAATCTTTCCTTCTGGATTCTCGTTACATAGAGGATATCTAATTCCGATAGAACTTCATTTACATCATTAACCTCCTCAAATGGTATTCCAGAGCTCTTTAAAACCATTTTGGTATCCTCCCTAAGCCTAAGAAGGGGTGGAGAGATTAGATAAATCTTCTTCGGCTTGAATTTCGTTAAAGCTAAAATTAAGGAATTTGCTGTTCTTGCATATTTTAAGTCGCCTAAAACACCGTAAACTAGTCCATCTATTTTACCCTTCAACTTATAGATTGTGTAAAGATCGAGCATCGATTGTGTTGGATGATGCTGTCTCCCATCTCCCCCATTGATTATTGGAACACTTGCTATCTCAGCCGCATATTTGGCGGCACCTTCATTCTTATGCCTAATCACGATGATGTTCGAGTACGCTTCGAGCATCTTAATAGTATCATGTAGATTTTCACCTTTCATCAAAGAAATTCCTTCTGAACCAACTATAGAAATCACTTCGCCCCCTAGTCTCCTCATGGCTGTTTCAAAGCTCAATCTCGTTCTTGTGCTAGGCTCGAAGAAGGCTGTAGCCATTATTTTATCGGGAAGCAGATTTATTTTGCTCTTTGAGTAGGGTAGAATTTTATCAGTAACTTCAAATAGTTTGTATAGGTCATCCTTATTAAAATCAAGAATTGAAATGACATCCCTATCTTTAAATGACATTAAAATCACTAGAGTTATCTTTCCAACTCCTCGAAAATATGTGTATTAAAATTTTTATAGTTTATCCTAATCTTAAAAGGAATGCTTCCACAGATTATTAGCTCTAGGGATAGAAATGCGACGTTCAGCAAAGATTTATTATTCTATTGGTAGAATGGGTTCTACTGGTCTGCTAAGCGCAGTTACATTAGTAACTTTCTATTATTATAACTTCAGGTATCATCTAAATCCGTTTCTTAATGGGCTTGCGTTAGCGACTGGAAACATCGCAATAATTTTATCTAGCATAATCGTTGGTTATGCTAGTGATAGATTAGAAAATGCATTATTGGGTAGAAGAAAGTATTTCATATTCACTGGCTCAATACTCTTGGCAGTTTCATTCTTCATGATTTTCATACCCCACTTGCTAATAAGCGAACTAAGCGACCTAAAATTGTTCATATATGAATCCATATGGGTATCGCTTTTCTACTTCTTTTATGGTTACTTAACAATCCCGCATCTTGCAATGCTACCAGAAATATCTAACGGTATAGAGAGGGTTGAACTCTCTGCATATCTCAACCTATTTAACATCATCGGAAACGGATTCGGAGTTCTTGTCAGCGGCGTCTTTGTTCTATTCATGACAGATGACGCTAAATTGATACCCTCATTAATTCTTGTCATGATTATTGAGACAGCTCTCTATGTACCGCTGCTTGCAAAGATTGAGGAGGCTGTAGGTTTAGGCATTAAGAGATCTTTCATTGAAGAAATTCGCTCAATGATTCGTCACAAGAGGTTTATGATATGGAATTTCGCTCAGGGTATAACGGAAATTGGGATTACCATATTCACAACACTTGTCCTCGTTTATCTAAGAATAATAGGTCTGTTGTCATCTAAGTACATCATCCATGTTCTTATAGCAGGAATCTTTTTCTTAGCATCTTATTTACTATGGCCAAGAGCAAGGAGAAGATTCAAAACTAAAGTACCCTTGATGCTTTCGATAATAATCATAATATTTGGCCTTTCTCTGACACCAATTATCTTATTATCAGATATTGCCCTCGTTATAGTTCTATCGTCTATCAGCTCAGGACTCTTAGGCTATTGGATATATAGATACGTTATAGTAGCTGATCTTGTGGATGAGGTTTATGGGAAGGATAGAGTCCTTAAATCAGCATTCTATTACGGAATAAATAATGTATTCCTAAACATATTTCTCTCGATAGGTCATGCCCTTGCTGGAATTATAGCATCTCTTGATGTTGAAATATGGACAACATTCTTTGGATATTTCATAATTCCTTTTATGATTGCTGGAGTGATGCTCTTATACCTGCTTTAATCCCTATCTCATATGTTTTCTTTAATCTTTGTTAAAGCCTCCTTAGCTAGGGTTTTAACATCCTTACTCGCATCTAAAATGTAAAACTTCGAAAGCTTTGAGTACTTTTTAGGGATTTCGAGGAAGAGCTTCCTTGCTTCTTTCAGAAAATCTAAGCTTTCATACTTTGTTAAAGAATCTCTTGTCTTTTTCAGCCTATTATATGCTAGCTCCGCATCAATATCGAGGATGAAAACAATATCGGGATACTTTACTCCCCGATTCACTCCTATAATAAATTCTTCATCAACTCCCCTAATGGACTGATAAACAATGCTGGTATATATGCTTCTATCGCTAACGACAAGCTTACCACTTTCTAAAGCCGGTATAACAGCTGTTTTCTGCAAAATTATTCGATCAGTAGCAAATATATAGACCTCAGCATCAGCATCGATATCGTACTTGTAGAGGAATTCCTTTATGGCAGGGATGTGGGGTTCCTTAACGTATAATACTTCAAAACCATCCATTTTCAATAACTTAACAAGCTCCTTAGCAAATGTTGTTTTTCCAGCACCATCAATACCATCAACCGATATGTAAAGACCCTTCGCTACTTTTACCTCTCTCTTTGGTAGCTTCATCTCCCTTATTTCTTTTGCCAGAACAATTTTATGCACCGGACATAAATATTCGACTTCTACAGTTCCTATAAGAGTAGGAAGAAGTCTAACAATTGGCTTTACTGATTTTCCGCATTTATAACAGAACATGGATTGAGCTTCTTTTTCAATTTCCTCTTTTAAAAATAAGAAAGGAGAAGTCATTTCTCTTCCCTCTTTATCAACCTCTTGATGGATCTCTTAATAGCTTCTATCGCTGATATTACACCTAGTTTAAACTGCTCTTTCTTGCTTTCTTTAACCGCAATATACTCCTTTGAAGGAACCAACCATCTAGTTTCTGATATGAAATAAGCTATAACGCCTGCTAATATTCCTAAAGCAGCACCTACAACGAATCCAGCCAAAATTATACCTGCTGCTATGATCGCCACATTTGTTATTTTAAAGAAGTATTCAGACATCCAAAGAACGTCGTCCCACCATATGAGAGATAGTGTTCCTATTACTATAGGGCCTATTATCAAACTACTTATCACAGCGTTTCTAAAACTCCCAGCAAATAAGCCAATAATCAAGCTTGGGAATAAGAAATCAAGCAGAATAACTATGGCGAAGAAAGTTACGAATTCTTGTCTAGGCAAGAAATGGTATGCTTTGTTTAATAAGTATGTCAGCATCAAAACTATGCCATAAACAAACAATCCTGAAAAGAAGCTCATTATAAGTGAGGCAAAATCTTTTCTAGCTGTCACCTCAAAAGCCCCTCTATGGTCATTAATTATATCTGTTAAGGAAGATTCTAGCTCCATTGATAATCTTGCGATTTCTTTCTCATCAACTTCCGCGATTTTCTCTTTTTCAGTTACTAGAGAGATTATAGCTGTCTCTTATACACATCTGACGCTGCCGACGAATTAGACGGTGT
>CBDULE010000110.1:0-4103 GCA_965367995.1 uncultured archaeon
TTTTTATACTGTATCAAATATCTCTATTTATACTATCTGTAGAGGATAACTAAAGTTTGAAATTTAGTGGTCTTTATGTTCTTGCTATATGTTTTATTCGCTATATTAGCTTCGACAATTATAGATTTGCCTTTTTACAAAAAATTTGAAATCAAAAGGAAGGATGTTCTATTAAGCATAATCATTCTCTTGACTAGCAGCTTAGCCATCTATGGAGTCGAGATTTTCATAATATCAATGTACTCCGATATCATTGAAATTCCATTAAACTTTATAGTTCTAATCCCTATAGTTGCGGAAATGGAGACAATCTTTATCTTCATTCTTGGAATAGAATATCTTCTTTATAAGTACGAACTAATTCAATCAAGGTATTCCATATACATAATAATAGTATTAAATCTAATCAAAGGTTATTTTTATGGTTCTCCAAATGCATGGTTATCAAGCTACAAAAACCTCGTTTTAACATTCTCTTACCCCTTGTTCATGCTTAAATTTATAGATTCAATTCTAGTCTTTTTCTTCATCATTGGTGTAATTATTCTAGCAATTTTAGCTTTATATATCTACATTAATATTACAGAAGGATTTAGAACAAGTATGATTGAAGGTTTAGGCTTAAAGTTCATAATCTTTATATCTATTGCCATAGTCTTACTAATAATCTATAGCACTATTCTAGGGATTTATCCAATAGTCTTAATATTTGCAGGGATATATATTCCATTAGCTTCTTTATTGGCTTATGTACTTGCAAATACTGGCTTAATTCTAATCTTTGCTAGGGCTGTTAAGAATTCTTTAAGAAACGTAAATCGAAGGATTAACGTCAGAGGTCTTAAATTATTCATAATCCTCTATCTTATAACTCTAGTAGTTATTCCTTCTATAGGATTTGGAGTTCATTATGGTCTTGCTAAAATTGAAATTGATGGTGGTAATGAGCTACTTAACAACATCGAGTACACATATAATATAAGTGAGGTTCCAATTAAGGTTGATAATCTCAGACTAATTGACCGTTCCTTAGCTAGAGATTTCTTCTCAACATTCTCTCTTCCAGCATCTCCTAAAGGATGGTTCCTCGAAAAACTGCTAGATTATGAATGCATAGGAATTGTAGATGGAAAGCCTGCTTGGATCCTACCATTTAAATATCAAACAGTATTTGGTGAAGCAAAGGATACAAATAAAATCGCTGGATTTATGTGGATTTATCTCACGGACACGCCTCTTCCAGAGAATATAAAATATGAGTTCTATGAGATGGATATAGGTTTTGGATTAGAAGGCTTCAGAGATCTTTATACATGGTTGAAGATAAGGTATCCACAATATATTTTAGGGGAATGGTATATCATTAAGGATAAGGATGGATGGGGCTGGGTTCTGCTTTTAGATAAAATCGAGTATAGCTATCAAGAAACTGTTAAGATAGTCATAGTAAGATCATTTTATGAGTATGAAGAGTTATCGCCGGAAGAAGCTTTAAAGAAAGGAATTCCACAAGTCATATCAACATCATCACTAAAGCAGAAATTGAGCCTATTAAGCAAGTATTTGAGAAATGGAAGAATTGATCCAACGGCTTCTGGAGTATACTTAATGGTTCCAAAATCACCTGACTTGCTCTACTTCATAGATCAATCTTTTTATGAGAGACCACACCACTTCTTATTAGGGGATAATTGGTTTGGCAGAGATTTCTACATGTATGTCAAACCAGCTGAATACATGCAATCAGTTGTCCTGATAACAATGATCAACAATTCGATAAAAATAATTGATTTACGAGGTTATAAAAGAGGACAGCTTCAAGGAGTGTCTCTTCCAACCGAAGTTTTATCAGTTCTTAGAGACGTTGCTGATGAAGAAATAGGTATTGGAATAGTTAATGTTAGATATCCGAAATTATATGCTTTGGAGGTCGATAATGAAACGGTGCTAACTTGGATAGCTTTGTTAGTCGAAGAAGTAGCGGGAGGAGATATTCTTAGAGGAGTTGCTTTCGTTGATGCAGTAAACATGAGAATCAAAGGATTTATTCAATATACTCTCGGAGAAGAAAGGAGCATATTTATTGAGAGGATAAAACAGTACATTAGCCTGACATATAAATCGTTCACCAGTGGAGAAAATGAGACTTCTGTTACAATAAGAGAGGGAAGGATAATAAATGGAACAATATTAGCTAAAGGCTGGGTTTTAGAGGGAAGCGGATCAAATTTGGAGTTTACACTAACATTTAGGATAGACAATAATACGAACATTGTCGTTGCCATAGCAAAAGAACAATTCATGGAGAGCAAAGAACAATGGTATTTAGTTTCAACTCTAGAGGTGGGTGAAAGAGTAAACATGAAGCTTAGATTTGATCCTGAAAGACAAGTATGGGTAATATATCACGTAGACATTTTATCATAATTCATTATTTTTTAAGAATATTTTTCTAGGAAATCATAAACCTTTTACCAAGCTTCAGCCTTATATTTAGATGACTTGTCGAACATGAATCCATGCCCTTCGGGGTACTCATAGAAGTAATATGTTTTTCCTTCTTTTTTAAGAGCTGTGATGAACTCATAAGCTTGTTCAATTGGTATGAGCTCATCATTGCTACCATGAATTATTAATAATGGAGCTGTATAATTCTTAACCCATGTTATTGGAGACCACTTCTTAAGAGCTGTCCTATTTTCATCAGTGATTGTGCAGTTAAGGTAAATAGCTCCAGCAGTAAGATTTGTAGGCGCGTAGAACTCTATCACTCCTGCTAGATTTACGTCTGCAAAAACACCCATCATAAGAGATATATATCCTCCATGACTACCGCCAAGTGTGAAAATTCTATTTTTATCAACAAAGTCTAGTGTTAGTAGGTATCTGTATGCTATAAGAGTATCAGTTATATCATCACCAGCAAGCTCTATATTACCTACAACTCCCTTAAAAAGCGTCCCTCTTGGACCATAATCAACTGATAAAATCACGAATCCCATCTCAATGATTCTCTTAACTTCATCTACCTTTGCTACGTATTCAGTAGCTTTCCAATTTCCACCAGCACCACCATGGACTATTATTACGGCTGGATATGGCGGATTACCAGTTGTTGGAATCCCTAAAATCCCTCTGACTCCTCTGTTTCCTTCTTTCATAACTACAGTTTTATACTTTATAGATGATGGTCTTAGGACAATCAAAACTATCACAGCAGAAATAATTATTATGAAAGCAATAAATATTATTAATAAAGTTCTCCTCAATGCGAACACCACAATATCTCATTTAAACAGATTATGCATTATTGTAAATTTATCTATATCGATATTTATTACATCTTTTAATTACCCATAGGGAAATGATGTCATAGTTTAAAAAGAAGAGTTCAGGAAGGCGTAAATACTATTTTTTAACTTAATGCTAGAATAACAATTTCAAGTAGCTAATCCCTTGTCTAGACTGTTCCTCATAGTTTATTTTATCTCAAGTTCCGCTTTTATCTTTTCTTCTATTAGTTTAAGTATACTCTCGTATTTTATACTTTCTTGTAATATTTTTCTCTTAACTTTTAGCGCATCATCCATTAGCCTTATTGCCTCCTTAAGTTTCATCCCTTTTAAACTCCTCATTATTTCTTGTTTCTCATCTAACCACTTTTTAACTTCACCTATTACTATCTCAATTTCATCTTTAGGGGTTAGCATCTCATAAAAGCCCTTTATATGAAGAGATGAATCGAACATGTAATATTTATTTATCAGATCCCTCCTTCCTAGGACTTTTAATATTTTAATGAACAAGGGTAATCCAAAGGATATATCTCCAGCTTTTTCTCTCGGTACTCCTAAAGAAATTAAAAAAGCTTTTCTAATCATTTCAACAGCACCCCATGCTTTTTCTGCTGCATCTATATAATCACCTTGATTAAGCAACTTCAGCGCATCAGCGTACAACTTCCATGTTTTCTCCATCAAATCATCCATCATTATCCACTTGTACAATTCTTACCTATTAATAGATTATTTGCCTAAGCAATTTAAAGATTGATAATCTGTCTCTTATACACATCTGACGCTGCCGACGAATTAGACGGTGTA
>CBDULE010000111.1:0-4073 GCA_965367995.1 uncultured archaeon
AGATGAGATAGATATAATGGATCCAAGAAATCTTAGATTTGCATCAGCAATTCTTCTGACCAAATCGTATTTCGATAAAAAGTTTGTATTAGAAAAATATAGGACGATGATTGAGGATTGGTATTTTGAGCCTTCAAGGAAAGCATTATTTCAGTCGTCACTATCAATTTTAGGAAGAACAATCCTAATTTATGCAATTTCTAGATTAGATGAATTCTTAGATGAGGCAAAAAAGCTATCTCAAGATATTTATGTTACTTCAAGCTATATTAGGGACGCTCATAGAGATGTCAAAAAGGGTGCTGAAATAGCTTTTGATGACGCTCCGATATATTTAAGCGAAGTTGAGGAGGATGTCATAAAAAGCGTATTTAACCCTAAGGTTTATTTGTTGAGAAGCTCATTAAATGTGAAGGAAGCCATTATCGGATTGGCAACAATTCTACTTCAAAGGAAAATTATTGGGTTAAATATTGGTGATTTTTACGACATCATTAGAAGGGCTTCTGAGGAGCTACCTAAACTTCCTCTACATGAGAGGGCAGATTTATTAGGATCATTAAATGCTATTGAAGATGAGCATGGTTTTCAGCTTCTTTTAAAGGAGCTATGGGAAAAGAGAGAATCTAAAAATATAGCACAAGCTTATTATTTCGTTGGAATATGGCTTGGAAACTCTTTTCCAATTCTGAACTCTTTTCTACTTATAAAAGAATATTGGAGAAAGATAGCATGCAAAAATGAATTTCTAGAGGGATTTTCCTATGGAGCTTATGGAATAGCGACAAGCCTCATTCTTAAAAAAATTAGAGAAGGTTCTTAAATAGTTTGCCTGTCTCATCATAAATCATTAGTAACCTGCCGTAGTACTCATGAACTTTTTTGTCTTTTAAGAACTTTTTCAGCTCCTTAACTTCTATTATCGATGCTTTCTCTATGGATATATATTGTCTAGCTATACCAATAATTCTAGCACTCTCTTCAAATCTTGGAACCTTAATTTTATCAAAAACGACAACCACGCTAATGATATTTTCTTTTACAAAGACAAGATATCCCAAAAAGCTATCTTCATAAACCTGTTTTAAATCATTCGCGAAATCTATTGCGTTCTTCAATTTAATCACCAAGAGAATCTCATAAAATATTGCCTTGTCTTCTCATTTAAGTTTTGGGTCAATTATTTCTCAAAATTCCAGGATAATGATTCTTAATCCATCTAAGAGATAATATTTTTATTAAGAGAATTCTTGCTTCAACGGTGCGTATTATATGATTGAAATTGAGCTAAAAAGCGATGTTAGGTGGGTCGTTAAATTTAGAGAAAGCAATAATTGGCAGCTTGGCTTGTATAGGCCAGAATTTAGGTCAAAGGACGAAATATATAAACTCGAAAAACATGATGCTCCAGAGCTTTTCTATTTGGTCAAGGGAGAAATCGTTCTTGTCCTAAGCAAAGATGGTAAAGAGATTAAAGAGGTTAAAATGGAAAAGAATAAAGTTTACATTGTTGACGAATGGCATAATGCTTATTCTCCCAGAGGTGATGGTTTAGCGATAGTTATTGAGAAGCCTGATATAAAAACCGAATTCTTAAGCATCAAGTGAGTTTTGCTCCCTTAAATCTTTTACAATTCTTTTTCTTTTAGAAACGCCTTATTAGGGTATGCTATATGCTAGTTGATGTAATATGTCCTAGATGTGGTCGTATAATAAGAATCAAGCATAACAGAAATGTTGATTGGAGGCCAATAGTTATAGAGCACGGACTAGATAGTCACCTTTTATTCGTCTTCTTAAATGGTAAAGGAGAAATCTTAAGAGTTGATTTATTAGATAACGCTATTAAAATACCTGCTGAAATTAGCATAAGGGATTTAGCTAAATTAATCAAACAAGATGAATTAGCAAGAGCAATATTTAATGAAATATTTGGCCCATGTAACGGGTATCGTAATTACTATAAGCATATTATCAAGGAGTATCTCAGAAAACTAGGAATAAAAAGAGTAAAAATAGATGATTCTAAAGTGGACCTAAAAAAGACATTAAAGAGAATAAAAAAGCTAATTACTAAGGCGTTGAAAAGCAGAAATCCAGACGAGATATTCGAAAAAGAGCTAAAAAAGTTTATATGAAATCGAGATGAATCTTTGAAGGTGTAGGACCTCTTTGCTTTATATATTTGCTTCCTTTTCTCTTCCAGTAGGGTACTTCTGATGGACTATCTTGTTTTATAAAAGCAAGCTGTGCTATTCTCATTCCGGGATATACCTTTATAGGGATTCTATTAATATTGCTCATTTCAAGAGTCAATTGTCCTTCGAAGCCAGCATCTACGAATCCTCCTGTGCTATGAACTATAAGCCCAAGTCTAGCGATTGACGACCTACCTTCTATCCTAGCTGCTATATCATCTGGAAGCTTTATATATTCCAAAGTTGTAGCTAAGACGAATTCACCAGGATGAATAACAAAGCCCTCGGATTTGTCAACCTTTATCCTTTTAGTGTATTCCTCAATTGGTGTTTTCGGATCAATCACGCTCAGTTTTGTTCTCTCAAATACTACGAATTCATCACCAAGTCTAAGATCTATGGAAGAAGGACCAATTAAAGATTCGTCAAAGGGTTCAATAACTATTTTCCCTTCCCTTATTAACCTCAAAATCGTTCTATCGCTCAGTATCATGCTTAGATCCTCTCCTTTGATCTAATCATCTCCCAGAAAGCTTTGTTAGCATCTAAAAGCTCTTTTTTTGCTTCTTCGGGACCACCAAAACCAAGAAATTTAACCCACTTTCCTTCCTCAAGATCCTTATAATGCTGGAAGAAATGAGATAGCTCCTTCTTTCTGTGCTCTCCTAAATCATCTATTGTTCTCACATGAGAGAGCCTTGGCTCTGTTACTGGGACTGCAATAACTTTATTATCTTCACCCTTCTCATCTCTCATCTTTAATAATCCTATAGGTCTCGCCCTTACTACGCAATAAGGAAAGGTAGGTTTTATAGTAAGAACTAAAACATCAATAGCATCGCCATCTGATGCAAGGGTTTGAGGAACGAAGCCATAATCTCCGGGATAAACTGATGAGGTATGTAGAGACCTATCTAAAAATATAACTCCCGTTTCTAGGTCGACTTCATATTTATTAGCCGTACCCATAGGAACCTCTATTACTACATGTATCTCATCCGGAAATTTACCCTTAGGACCTGGAGGGAAATTTCTCCATAAGTTCATAAACATGGCGTTCACCTAAAAAAAGAGAGCTTAAAATCTTTAAGAAAAAATAAGTCTTAAGTTTTTACCAAAAATAAAAATTGGTGTAAAAAAGCTAGAAAACCACCTTACATTCTGGAATTACTTCTTCAGCTTTCTTTGCATCTTCTATCCATCTCTTCACATCTTCTAAGGTTGGTGGATCATAGTGTTTAGCTAAAGCCTGGCCTTCTCTTGTGTTAAGGAAAGCTTCAATTCTCTTCATTAATTCTTCCGGAGTGTATTTAAGTAAGTCTTTCCTGCTTCTTATCCTAATTTCGTAAAGATATTTAACATCTCTAATCCTCAGAGTAGGGATTTCCATCATAAGCTTTGTCTCAATCTTCCACTTATATATTGTCGCCCTATAAACTCTCTTTCCAACTTTAGCTAATCTCTCTTGTATCTCTCTAATAGGTAGGTTTAAGAGATCATTAATTGTTGTAATTCCTGCGCTCTGAAGGACTCTAGCCGTTTTAAGCCCTATTTCAGGTGCTTTTATAACAGGATCTGCTGGATAGATCTTAGGCTTAATAATCTCAACTTCAACGGCTTTCTCGACTTTTTCTGCCTCAGCTTTTTCTTTAGCCTCTACCTCAGCTACTGTTTCTATTGCTTCTAAATGTTCTGTCCCTGGAAGAACGACTTCCTTTCTTAGTTCTTCCTCATGAATTTCTTCAACTTTTTCCTCTATTCTCTCTTCAACTTTTTCTGGGACTTTTTCCTCCTTTTTCTTCTTTAAGCCGAAAATTTCTTTCAATTTATCTAACATTCCCAACAGCTCCACCTCAAACTAATTAACAAAAAGGC